>CAMLOZ010000502.1 GCA_946481625.1 uncultured Haloferula sp.
TCATGTAAAGCCCAGCCCCGGCCACATCGTCAGGTTCGTAGCGGCGGATGGAAGCGTGGTCCAGCGTACAGTCACCGGGACCACCACGCTGAATGCGGACAATCCGGGGATCACCGACCTGAGCTTGGGAACCTTGGATTCCCCGCTACCCGCAAGCGTAAAGCCGCTTCCCTATCTCACTCTTGCCAATGAGGAAGACTACGAGGGCAAGGAAATCGTCGTCTTCGGTTACGGCGTGATCTCCGGCACGATCCTCCGGGCAGGCAAGGGCGAGATCAGCGGAATTGGTAATCTCGACGGCGACGGACCGGGGGGCAGCTACGGGAACACCCGGGTGGCCGAGTTTGTCTATTCCGGTGCCGGCACCGATCCCGACGATGCCCACTTTACCCTGACAGGGGGGGATTCCGGCAGCCCGAGCTTCGTCATGGAGGGTGGTCAACCTGCATTGACTGGAATCCATTTCACGGTGGGCTCGTCTGGTTCCGACGTCCACAATTTCGACACCTTCGTCCCGCACTACGCCGGAGACCTCGATCTCTTGCTGGCCCCCTCCGGCTATCGGATGCGACCGGCGATCTTCACGCCGACCACCCTCGGCTTCTCCTCGTCTTCCACGCCAAGCGTGCTGAAGAGCGGCTTGGGCGGGTCGATCGATGTCATGATCGGGAACACAGGCGCGGCGACGACTGGCAACCTGGCGGTGACGCTCAGCTTCGCGCCGAGCGAGGCACCGTCGAGCATCACGGCGAGCGGTTGCGTGGTGGAATCCCTTTCTGCCGGGGTCTGGTCGGTGCGCAAGGCGCTGGTTGCCGCGGCGGAGGAGATCGTGATCACCGCTGCCTGGACGGCGGTGCCAAATACTCCCGAATTCACGGCGGACGTGACGGTGGAATCGGACACAACCAGCGGCTCCACCTATCCCCTGACGATCCCGGTCGCGCTCACCTATGACTCGTGGTCGCAAGGCCTCCCGCAGACCGGGGAGGACGATGACCCGGACGGCGACGGCTGGGTGAACCTGCTGGAGTACGCCTTCGGCAGCCCGGGAGCTGCGGGGAGCTTCATCTTAGCGGGAAACAACTCCGTGCGGCCCGCGATGGTGAACCAAGGCGGAACCGTCTCGCTGACCTATCCCGAACGGGTGCATGCAGGGATACTAGGCCTGTCGTATCAAGTGGAACTCACCACCGACATCTCGGCCGGACCTTGGCCCACCACCCTCCCTGCGGGCACCGTTTCCACGACCCAGCCTTATGTTCCGGCGATTTCCGGTTTCGTGAAGCGGACCTTGACCTGGCCCGCCGATGGGCCGCGCCGGTTCGCGCGGGTGAAGGTGGAACTGGCCGAATGACGGGGCGCTCAAGGCCGGATCTCCACGCGGTCGCCCAGTTCGGTCAGCGAGAACAACTTCGTCGCGTTCCCATACGGCACGCGGATACAGCCGTGGGAGGCGGGATAGCCGGGCACGACGCCCTGATGAAAGCCGAAGTCCCCGCAGCTCAGTCGCTGGAAGAAAGGCATGCTCGCATCGTAGAGAGTGGAGGTCCACTGGCGGTACTTGTTGGTGATGGCGAAGGTGCCGGTGGGCGTGGCGAAGCCGGAGCGGCCGGTGGAAACCTTCGTGCTGAAGAGTTCGTATCCCGATGAATCGAAGATCCATGCTTGCTGGTCGGAGAGATCGACCACGATCCGGCGTTGTTCGACTTCGGGGTCCTTGCCGAGCAGGACACGCATCATTTTCACGTCGCTCTTCCGCGCCGCGATGTTGATCGGCCACATGTGGTTGCGGCGGGTCCACACGCCGGTCTTCGCTCCGGCGGCAAGGAGGGCACGGGCGGTGTCCGCATTCCCCGAATCGGCGGCAAGCATGATCGGAGTGATGTTCTGATCGTTCTTCAACAACCAGCGCATGGTGCCGCCCCGGACCTGCCGGAGGAAATCCGCAGGAACCGGCAGGCGCAGCGCGGCGTTCGGATCGACCCCGGCTTTCAGCAGTTGCTTCACGATTCGGGAGCGCCCGAGCACGATCGCCAGGTGAAGCGGTTCCGCGCCTTCCGCAACCGACTGCATCGGGGAAGCGCCGCGGTCGAGAAGTAGGGAAACGGTGCGGGCGTCGCCGTGCCGGATGGCGACGCCCAGCGGGGTATCGAGCCACGGCGGCGGGAGGGGTTTCGGCAGGCCGCAATGGGCGAGGATGAGGCCGGTCTGGTGGGTCGCCTTCCGGCGGCTGGCTTCGTAGAAGAGCCCATCGCCATCCGCACCGTAGGAGAGGAAGAGGTGGAGGAAATCCGCCCTTCCATCGGCCAGAGCGGCCTGGGCCGGGCGGCGGCCTTTCGGGTCGCGGGTGTCGGGGGAAATGCCAAGGCCGAGCAGGAGTCCGCAGACTTCCAGATCGCGGGCGGTGTAGGCTTTCCAGAGGGCGGCGGACCAAGAGCCATCGAGCGGCCGGGCCCCGACCTCCACCATCAGTTTGGCGAGCGGCAGGTCGCGCGCGTCGAGCGCGGCTTGGAGCGGCAGGCGACCCTCCCGGTCGGGGAGATTCGGATCGGCACCGGCCAAGGCGAGCGGGCGAAGCATATCGCGCCAGCCCTTGCGCAGGGCTGCGACCAGCGAGGATTCCCCGGAGCCGCTGACCGCCCCGGCATCCGCTCCAAGCGTGAGCAGTTCGGTGACCAGATCGCGGCGGCCGGTTTCGATGGCCACATGGAGAAGCGGATTCCCGGCGGCGTCCTTCTGGTGTGGATCGGCACCGCCTTCCATGAGTCGGCGGACGAAGACGAGGCGGCCGTGACGGATCGCCCAGGGGAGCACCTTGTCTCCATCCGGGGTCTGGCCCTCCGGCGGCGCGCCGGCATCGAGCAGGCGGTCGGCAAGGGCGGTCTCTCCCTTGTAAACGGCAAGGGAGACGGGAGTAACGCCGGCGGGATTCGCGACGTGCAGGTCGGCACCGTGGGCGATCAGGCTATCGGCAATCCCGACATGGCCCCGTTCGAGTGCGACGTGCAGCGGGCTATTGCCGCCGGCATCACGTTGGCCCGAATAGACGCGGGCTTGGAGGAGCAGGTTCGCGAGTTTCGCGTCGCCGGCCTCGACCGCGGCGAGCAAGGAACTGGCGGAGACTTCCACCCCGCGCTTTTGAAGCTCTTGCAAGGCTTCGCGCTGCGGATTCCGGCACGCCGGGACGGCCATCATCACGGCGATGGCGGCCAAGGCATGGCAGGCGGCGAGGCGGCGAGATCTCACGGCCGGGCCGTGTTATCACAGCGCTCCGCGAGAGACAAGTTCCGCCGTCGGCGCGAGGGAAATCAGCCGGCAGCCTTGGCGAGGGCCTTCACGTATTTGGCCGGGTTCTTGTTGAACTTCTTCAGGCAGGGCTTGCAGCAGAACTCGAAGATCTGGCCCTCGTGGACGATGGTGACGCGCTCGTCCATGTCGTCCAGGCCATCGCCGGTGACAAGGCAGGTTTGGAGTGGGTAGGATTTGGGCTT
>CAMLOZ010000503.1 GCA_946481625.1 uncultured Haloferula sp.
GCCTCGTGATCTCGAAGCCGTTCGCGAAGGAATGCTGGAAGGCCGCGAGCGAAACCAACGGTTCGCGCGGCACCGAGTGGGTCGAGACGAAGCTGTTGCCGAACTCCGCGTTCATCGAGCCGCCGAAGTAGGCATTGCCGTTCGTGCTCACTTCCAGCGAGCGGTTCCGCCAGCTATCGAGCGGCTCGACCTTGAACTCGTAGGGCAACACGTCGCGCTCGCCCGCCGAGAGATCGTAGAAGTCCACATGGTGCGCCCTTGGGTTGAAGCGCGAGAGATAGCGGGTTCCGGTATCGGAGCCGTTCTCGGTTTTCGCATTGTAGGAAAGCAGCATGATGGGAGCCTTGCGGCCGTTCAGTTCGGCACCGGAGAGAGGACGCGTGTCGGCATCCTTGATCGAGCGGAAGACCTCCGGGAAATTCGTCGCATAGAGACGCTGGCCCGAAGGCTTGGTGCCCGGCTGCGTCTCGCCGCGGGTCTCGGCCGGCTTCACCCGCCGGTTGCCGAAGTCCCAGTCGATGTACATCCCGCCGAAGCCGAGGCTGTTCGAGCCGCGGTCCTCGCCGATGTAGTACTCGTGGTGGGTCAGCGAGAAGTGCCGCGTGTGCGAGACGTTACCCGTGATGCTGTTGCCGCTCGTGCTGCTCTTCCCTGCGGTCAGGTTGTTCGGCCGCGCCTCGTAGCGGATCGTGTCGCTCGCCTTCACCTCGACGAAGCCGCCCGCCAGATCCCTGACGGGCAAGGACACCCCGCCGCCATAGTTGAAGCCCGACTTGCCCGCGAGTTTGTGGTCCGCCTGGTTGGTTCCCTTCACCAGCGTCGCACCGCTCTGGGACATCTTGATCACCTCGCCGGGCTTGAAGACCATCGGCTGGAGTTCTCCCACCCGCAGGGAGAGATAATTCGCGTCGCCGTCTTTGATCGTCGAGCTATCCGAAAGCGAAGCTGTCAGCGGGTAGCGCTGCATCGCCCCGCCGTTCACGCCGATGTAGAGATCGTACGGCAGTTGAAAATACTTGATCGAAAAGAAGGTCGAGCGCGGCACGACGACGGGCACGTCGAGCGGATTCCAGAAGGTCAGGATGGGATCCGCCACCACGTGCAGGCGGTTCATCGCGCGACCGCTCACCGTCATGGTCCTCGTCTCGAACGACAGCACCATCTGGTAGCTGATGATCACCGGCTGCTTGAGATGGAACTCGTCGTCCGTCTGGCACGCCGCGGGCGAGGCCTCCACCTGGAGAAAGGGCGTGTTCCCCGCAATGCGGCCGCCGGTCGTGAAGGTACCACCACCCGAGGTCCGCACCTCCTTGTAGAGATTGTAGTAGCACCACAGCTCCTGAAGATTGATGCCGTTCTCACCGCCCACCGTGTAGAGCGGCGTGCGCGGCACGGCGGAACCGGTTCTCTCGAGCTGCATCGACAGATCCTTGCGGAAGCCACCCGCGCGCACGTTGGTCAGCAGTCCCGTCGAGAACGGTGCGAGGTCGTGGAAGAGCTCGCGCGGCGAGTGGATGTCGGAGGCGAGGAACCCGGACTGCTGCCAGTCTGAAACCAAGGTCAGGCGCGGATCCGCCGGATCGAGTTCACGGAAGGGCTGCTCGGTCTTTCCCTTGGAGAGCTCCACCGCATTTCGCGGGGCCCCTTGTGCCCCGCCGCGCAAGGTGGCGAACGCCGCGTCTTCGGGGGGCGCGGGAGTCGAGACCGCGGCCTTGATCCCCTGGTCACCCGTCCACCAGGCGATCCGCGGGGAGCCCTCTTCCTTTGAGCCGAGCCGGAGAGCGGGCACGTCCACCCGGCCCTCGTCATTGCCCTTGCCCACGGTGCCTTCACCGACGAGCGGGATCAGATCCTCCGTGCTCCCGTTCTTTGCCATCTCGACCTGCTCCAGCTTCTCCGGATCCCCCGAAACCATCCAGGAGACGAACGAGGGATCCGGTCGCGCGATCTGTTCCGCCGCCCATGACCGGTAGGCACCGGTCCAACGGCGGCGTTCCGGCGCGGCGGCGGTGTCGCTTCCGTCACCTCCGCCCATCAGTTGGTCCGCCGCCATGGTGATGCGCTGGTCGGGCCCGCTGGCCTTCTGGAGCTGCGCGATCGCCATCGACAGGGCGAGCCGGGCGTTCGACCTCGCCTGGGCGAGCTCCGACTCCCTCCCCGAGGTCCGGAGTGAGAGGGTGGAGAGGCCCAACAGTCCCACCGCGAGAATCGTCAGCAGGACCATGAGCGAGAGCGAAATGACCAAGGCGAATCCATTCTTACCTGACGGGAGGAGCGAATGGTTACGGGAACGCCTTGCCGCGATGATTGGGTTTTTCATCAACACGAGCGATCAGTATGGGTTTCATCTTTGTATATACAGCAACCGGAAGTTGTCTGACAACCCATTAGTTCGTGCCCCGTTCGGGTAACCCCGACACCCCTCCAAGCCGCGGCAGGCCCGACCCACAACCTACTCACAACCAACAGATCGCGAGCATCATCCGACTTCGGGAGGCTGCAGAAACCGCAATTCAGCTCAGAATTCGCAATGCCCCGGCGTCCGCGCGAAGGGGATCACGTCCCGGATATTCTGCATCCCGGTCACGAACATCAGCATGCGCTCGAAACCCATCCCGAATCCCGCATGTGGCACCGTCCCGTACTTCCGCGTGTCCACATACCAACCGTAGTCCTCCACGCTCAAGCCGTGCCGCTCCATGTTTGCAAGCAGCACATCCAGCCGCTCCTCGCGCTGGCTACCCCCCACAATCTCGCCGATGCCCGGTACCAGCAGGTCCATCGCGGTCACCGTCTTGTCATCGTCGTTCAGCCGCATGTAGAAGGGTTTGATCTCCTTCGGGTAGTTGAACACCGTCGTCGGCTTCTTGAAATATTCCTCCGTCAGCCAGCGCTCGTGCTCGCTCTGGAGATTGAGCCCGTACTCCACCGGATACTCGAAGCTCTTCTCCGACTTCCGCAGGATCGCCACCGCCTCGGTATACGACACCCGCTCGAAGGGATTCCCCGCGACGAACTCGAGCCGCTCGCGCAACCCCTTGTCGACAAACTTTTCGAAGATCGACAGGTCCCCGTCCTGCTTCTCCAGCGCTTCCCGCACCAGATACTTCACCATCGCTTCCGCCAGATCCATGTCGCCCTGCAGGTCGCAGAAGGCCATCTCCGGCTCGATCATCCAGAACTCCGCCGCATGCCGCGAGGTGTTCGAGTTTTCCGCCCGGAAGGTCGGCCCGAAGGTGTAGATGTTTCCCAGCGCGCACGCGAAGAGTTCGCCCTCGAGTTGGCCGGAGACGGTCAGGTGCGCCGCCTTGCCGAAGAAGTCTTCCTCGAAGGACTTCGCCTTGCCCCCGACGGGATCGAGCGTCGTCACATGGAACATCTCCCCTGCGCCTTCACAATCGCTCGCCGTGATGATCGGGGTGTGGACATAATAGAAGCCGCGCTCCGCGAAGAAGCGGTGCACCGCATGGCTCATCCGGCTCCGCACGCGG
>CAMLOZ010000504.1 GCA_946481625.1 uncultured Haloferula sp.
GGGAGCCAAACCGAAGACCCTCGTCTTCACCGTCAGCAACGTGGGCCTCGCCAGCTTGACCGGGGTCGCCGCCACCATCGACGGGGCGAATGCTTCCGACTTCACGATCACGAAGGCTCCCCTCGCGACCATCGCCGGCAGGAAGAAGACCACCGTGAGCATCGCCTTTAACCCGTCCGCCCTCGGCGATCGCACGGCGGTCCTTCACATCGCCAGCAACGATGCCGATGAAAATCCCTTCGACCTCGTGCTCAAGGGAACCGGCATCGGCGCGGAGATCGCCGTGGAACAACCCGTCGGCAGCGACCTGACGGATGGCGTCTCCAGCCGGGATTTCGGTTCGGCGGATATCGGCGGGACCGTTCCGCTCACCTTCACCGTGCGGAATGACGGGAACATCGACATGAAGGGCATCGGCGTGAAATTCATCGGTGGCACTCCCAAGGATTTCATCCTCACCACCAAGCCGCTCAAGACCGTGGTCCCCGCGGCTTCAACCACATTCACCGTCACCTTCAAGCCGAAGGCCGCGGGACTGCGCACCACCACCCTGCGCGTGACCAGCAATGACGCGGATGAGAAGTTCTTCGAGGTAACCCTGAACGGCACCGGCACCGCTCCGCTGGCCGCCCTCTCGCGCTCGGTCTCCGCCGGTAGCGGCCATCCGATCTTCGCGGCCATGAATGAGGCGGGACTGGAAGGCATTGCCGCGGAACCCGGAGCCGTGCCGCATGCGGATGGCGTCGAGAATCTGCTCAAGTATGCCTTCAACCTGAATCTGGGGGCCGCGGATTGCCGCACTCTGGTCCCGGGAACAGGCACGGCCGGATTGCCGGTCGTGGCCGCCAGCACGCAGGACGGGCCCACGGTGCTGCGGTTCGAGTACATCCGCAGGAAGGATGCGGGGCTCGTGTACCAGCCGAAATTCAGCGCCGACCTAAACACGTGGTCCGCGCCGGATCGGGAACCCGTGGTGACCGCCATCGACGAAGTCTGGGAGCGGGTGGTGTACGAACTGCCGGCCCCGGGTTCAGGCCCGCGTTTCGCCGTCGTGGAAGTCGGCTTCGCCGCGGAATAGTCGGGATGATCGAGCGATCCGAATGATAGTGACCCGCGAGGGCAATCCGTATTGATGTCGGGCACCCCCCCAGGCATAGGATGCGCTCCTAGGCACGATGAATCACACACTGGCGGGGGAACATGAGGAACAGCGGCAGCGCCGGTGGCTCGAGGCCTTGGGGGCAGGCCGATCGGAGGCCCTCGGGCTGATCCTGAGCGGCCTCCCGCTGGCGGAAGTGCTGGAGCGCATGGCGCTCCGGATCGAGGAAGCATTGGAGGACGGCGCGCTATGTTCGGTTTTTCTCGTCAATTCCAAAGGAACGATCCTCCGCCTCGCCGCCGCTCCATCCCTGCCGGACGATTATCGCGCGGCAACCCGGGAGCTGCCGGTGAGGGAAGGGGGCGGGCCCTATGGCTCCGCCGCGGCCCGGGGACAAATGGTGGTGGCGGAGGACCTCGCCAACCACCCGGACTGGGCCTCCGTTCGCGAGGCGGCCGGGCACCACCGCCTGCGGGCCTGCTGGTCGATTCCGGTTTTCAGCAGCGACCGCCGCCTGCTTGGCACCATCGGAATCCACTACCGCGAGCACCGCTCGCCCGACGCGGATGACGTCCGCCGGGTCGAGTCCGCCGCCACGCTCGTGGCACTTGCCATCGAATACGGCCGCGCCGCGGACAAGATGCGGGCCGACGAGGCTTTGCTCCGCATGGCGGGTCGGAACGCCTGCCTCGGGGGCTGGACCGTGGATCTGCCCGAGGGCCCCGTCACTTGGTCCCCGGAGGTTTGCGCCATTCACGAAGTCCCCGCCGGCTACCGGCCCGGATGGCAGGAAGCTTTCGATTTCTACGCTCCGGAGGCTAGGCCCGCGGTGCTCGAGGCGTTCCAGCGCTGCGCGGGGGATGGCACTCCTTTCGATCTCGAGTTGCGGATGTTCTCCGCCCGCGGGCGATCCGTTTGGGTCCGGGCGATCGGTGAGGCGGTGCGGGACGAGGAGGGCCGGATCGTTCGCATCCAAGGTGCCCTCCAGGACCTGACCCGGAAACATGAAGCCGGGGAAAAGAACCGGCGCTTGATGGAACGCCTGACCGCCACCCTCGAGGCGGTGAACGAGGGCTTCTGCCTCCTCACCCGCGACTGGCGCTACTCCTATCTCAACCGGGAGGCCGAGCGCCTTCTGCGGCGTCCCCGCTCGGAGCTGCTCGGCCGGGTTCTCTGGGAGGAATTCCCCGAGGCGCTCGGAACCATCGCCGAAGTGGAATTGGTCCGCTCGCTCAAGCGGCGCGTGGCGGTGGAATTCGAGATCTACTACCCGCCGCTGAAGGCATGGCTCGAGATCCGCGGCCTGCCGGCGGATGATGGTCTCGCCATCTACTTCCGCGATGTGACCGCTTTGAGACAGTCGCGCCAACAGGTGAAACTTCTCGCCGAGTGCGTCTCCCGCATCACCGACATCGTCATCATTACGGAAGCGGAGCCGGTCGATGAACCGGGCCCGCGGATCCTCTTCGTGAACGATGCTTTCACCGAGAATACCGGCTACACCGCGCGCGAGGCGCTCGGGCGTTCCCCCCGCTTCCTCCAGGGGCCCAAGACCCAGCGTGCCGAGCTCGATCGCATCCGCATCGCCCTCATGAAGGGGGAGCCGGTCCGCGCCGAGCTGATCAACTACAAGAAGGACGGCAGCGAGATATGGTTAGAGATCGACATCGTGCCCGTCAAGGATGCGGGCGGCGGTGTTTCCTATCTGGTCTCGGTGCAGCGGGATATCACGGCGCGCAAGCACGCGGAGGAGGAGGCCCGCCTGAGCGAGGAACGCTACGTGCGCCAGCGGAACTCCCTCATCACGCTGACCGGCATCCAGCCCCTGGAGATGCGGGATCCGGTCGCGGCATTCCAGCGGATCACGGAGGCTCATGCCCGCGCCCTCGGCGTCGCGAGGGTCGGCATCTGGCTCTACAGCGAGGATCGCCGGACCATCCGCTGTGTCGATCTGTACGAGATGACGGAGCACCGCCATAGCTCCGGCCTCGAGCTGCACCAGCCGGACTGCCCGGCCTATTTCGCCGCGCTGGAGGAGATGGACGTGATCGCGGCCGACGACGCCCGAGTCGATCCTCGGACCCGTGACTTCACGGAGACCTACCTGCGCCCGCTCGGAATCTCGTCGATGCTCGATGCCCCGGTGGCGACTGGCGGGAACATCGTGGGGGTGATGTGCAGCGAGCATGTCGGCCCCCCCCGGCGCTGGACCGGAGACGAGAAAACCTTCGTCGCCTCCGTGGCCAATCTGGTTTCCCTCGCTCTCGAAGGCGGGGAACGCCACCGCGCCGAGGTCGCGGTGCAGGAGATCCGGCGGCGCTTCGAAGTGGTGGCGGCCGCGACCAACGATGCCGTCTGGGACTGGGATCTCATCTCCGACCGCATGTGG
>CAMLOZ010000505.1 GCA_946481625.1 uncultured Haloferula sp.
ATCCCTGCGAATGTGCCGCGCCGCGCGCGGAGTGCAGCCATCTCCGCGAAACGCACAAAGGGCTGGCCGACAGGGGGCATGCCCTGCTCGACGGAGCCATCGCCATCGAAGCCAGCCAGGCTTCCCCCAACGTCTTCCGCGTGTGGCTCGGTTGGCCTCCGGATCAAGGCGAGACCTTGCACCTGATCCTCCACCCCGACCACTTCGACCACCGCTCCCTGCTCGCGATCATCGGCGATACCTTCCTGGAATGGGCCACCGCCCGCCTGGCAAAGCAAGCGCCATGAGAAGATCCGCGCACTATCCGGCAAGACCTGCGGCGACGCGCCGGCGTGAACCCTCCACGCTCCCGTCCGCATGAACGTGATCGCTCTCACGATACTCGTGAGCTCCTGCCTCGCCGGGATCTTCATCTTCTGCTTCGCCGGGGAATTCCGCCGCTCCCGCCGGTCCTCTCCCGAACGCGATTCCCTGCTCCCACTCGACGACGAAACGACTCTTCCGAAATGAACGCCGCTACCGCCAGGACCACGACCATCACCTATGACGACCGCACGGTGCGGCAGTTCATGATCGCCTCCATCGTCTGGGGCATCGTGGGCATGCTCGTGGGTGTGATCTGCGCCACCCAGTTGTCATGGTGGCAGATGAACGGGAAATTCCTGGAGACCGTCAGCTTCGGTCTCTTCAAGGGCGAGGGCCTGCAGTACATCACCTTCGGCCGCCTCCGCCCGCTGCACACGAATGCGGTGATCTTCGCCTTCGTGGGGAACATGGCCTTCGCGGGGATCTACTACTCCACCCAGCGGCTGTGCAAGACCCGCACCGCCTCCGACCTCCTCTCGAAGATCCACATGTGGGGCTGGCAGCTGATCATCGTTGCCGCCGCGATCACGCTCCCCGCGGGCCTCACGCGCGGGAAGGAATACGCCGAGCTGATCTGGCCCATCAATATCGCCGTGGCCGTGGTCTGGGTCATCTTCGCCGTGAACTTCTTCTGGACGCTCGCGAAACGGAACGAACCGAGCCTCTATGTCGCGCTCTGGTTCTACATCGCGACCATCGTCACCGTGGCGATGCTCTACATCGTCAACCACCTCTCGATCCCGACCTCGTGGATCCATTCATACCCCGTTTTCGGCGGGCTCCAGGACGGCCTGGTCCAATGGTGGTACGGGCACAATGCCGTGGCCTTCTTCCTCACCACCCCGATCCTGGGGATCATGTACTATTTCCTCCCGAAGGCGGCGAACCGCCCGGTGTATAGCTACCGGCTGTCGATCGTCCACTTCTGGTCGCTGGTCTTCATCTACATCTGGGCCGGCCCCCACCATCTGCTGAATACCGCGCTGCCGCGCTGGCTGCAGATGCTGGGCATGCTCTTTTCGCTCATGCTCTGGGCCCCCTCATGGGGCGGCATGCTCAACGGCTTGCTGACCCTGCGCGGAGCATGGGCGAAACTCCGCACCGACCCCGTGATCAAGTTCTTCGCCGCCGGGATCACCTTCTACGGCATGGCCACCTTCGAGGGCCCGCTTCTCTCCATCCGCGCGGTGAACGCGCTGTCCCACTACACCGACTGGGGCATCGGCCACGTCCACTCCGGCGCGCTCGGTTGGAACGGCTTCATGGCCGCCGGCATGTTCTACTGGCTCGCACCGAAGCTCTGGCGGACCAGGCTCTGGTCCCAGTCCTGGGCCAACATGCACTTCTGGGTCGGCCTCGTGGGCATCCTGCTCTACGTGACCGCGATGTGGACCGCCGGCATCATGCAGGGCCTGATGCTCGGGGAGGTCGCGGAAGGCGGCACCACGCTGAAATACGAGTTCGTCGAGACGCTGAAGGCGATCCAGTTGCCCTACATCCTGCGCTCCATCGGCGGCACGCTGTATCTGATCGGCTTCGGCATGTGCGCGGTGAACGTCTTCATGACCGCCCGCGCGGGCAAGGCGGCGGACGAGACCGTCCAGGTGAATGTCCCGGTCAAGGAGCACGACCGCATGCGCTTCGGTGAGGCGCTGGTGAACGATCCGGTCGCCTACGCCATGCTCGGCATCGCCGCGGTGATCCTGTGGTTCTTCCTTCCCCCGCATGCCGACAAGGCCGCATTGGTCGCGGCCGTCATCCTCACGGTGAAGGCGGTCCAGACCTTCCGCCGCAAGGGGCACTTCTGGGACCAGTGGCACGACAGCCTGCTGAAGAACTACCTCCCCTTCACCCTCCTCGTCTTCATCGCCGTGGCGATCGGCGGCACCGTGCAGATCGTGCCTTCGCTCCTCGTGAACCGGGAGAAGAACATCGAGGGACGCTTGCAGGAACTCTACACGCCGCTCGAACTCGCCGGCCGGGACCTCTACGTGAGCGAGGGCTGCTACAACTGCCACTCGCAGATGATCCGCACCCTCATGCCGGACGTGATGCGCTACGGCCGCGCCGGGCATAAGGACGACTTCTCCCACCTCGGCGAATCGATCTACGATCATCCCTACCAGTGGGGCTCGAAGCGGACCGGACCGGACCTCGCCCGCGAAGGCGGCCCGCTGGTCGGCGGCTCCACCCACGTGCGCGCCGGCAAGCGCGACAACAAGTGGCACTGGTTCCACTTCCAGAACCCGCGCTGGGCGAGCGAGGACTCGAACATGCCGCCCTATCCGTGGCTCTTCGAGACCAAGACCGACTTCAAGTCCCTCCCGGCCAAGATCGCGGTCCAGCGCCGCCTCGGCGTGCCCTTCCCCGCCTGGACGAAGGACGAGATCGACCAGCAAGCCCGCGAGCAGGGCATGGCGATCGCCCGCTCGCTGTTCGAAGGCAGCGCTCCTGTCGGCTACCAGCCCATGAAGGACAAGAGCACCGAGGATCTGGTGCGATTCTTCTCCGAGACGCAGGTCGTCGCGCTGATCGCCTACGTGCAGAAGATCGGCACCTACCGGGAAATCGAGAAGGACGGGCCGCCGGTGCCCACGCCGCTCGATCCCGACAGCTACCGCAAGCTCACCGAGCGCTCGCAGGATTTCCTCGACGGCAAGACCTCCTCAGCCACGGACGGCAAGTAAGGCACGCGGATGGATACCGACAATGAACAGCTAGATACGGGCAAGGGGAAGAAGCCGGCGGGTGCCGGTGGACTCCCCGGGTCCGGAAACGTGCCGCATCTTCCGTCCGTGGTTGTTCCCTTTTTCCACTGAAACCAAAGCCATGTTCAAGCGGGTCATCCTCGAAGACTGGGCCGCCATCGTTCCGATGGTCGCCTTCGGCATCCTCTTCCTCGTCTTCTTCGTCACCACGGTGCGCGCCGTCTGCATGCGCCCGGCGGACCGCGAGCGGATGGCGAAGCTGCCTCTCCAGGATGCTTCCGATGAACCATGACCCCTTCCGATCCCATGAATCCCGACATCAAGCGCGGCAAGTACGCCAAGGAAAAAGGCGAGGTTATCCTCCGCGAACACGAGTTCGACGGCATCCAGGAATTCGACCAGAAGCTCC
>CAMLOZ010000506.1 GCA_946481625.1 uncultured Haloferula sp.
GTTCGACCACCTTCCCCGCGGGCGGTGGATAGCCGTAGAGCGCGCGATATTCGTTCGCGAACTTCTTCTTCAATTCCTCCGTGGATTCCGTGGGGTTCGCGGCTTCCACGGACAGGGCGGTATCCTGCCCCACCAGACGCAGGTCGGCCAGCCAGCGGAACTCCGGGTCTGTTAGATCCTGCCCGGCATCGTCCGCCAGTTCCCGCCATGCCGCGGATCGCCCCTCCAAGACATCGATCGGCTTGAGAACCTGCTTCACCCTCTGCTCCTGACGTCGCGCCCGTTCCAGACCCCAGGCACTCAGCAAGCCCGCATCCGCCGGGATCAGCACCGAACGCACGCCGAGCTTCTCCGCCACCGCGCAGGCATGCTGCGGCCCCGCCCCGCCGAAGGCGAGCAAGGCGAAGTCCTCAGGCGCGCAACCTTCCCGCACGCTCACGCCGCGGATCGCCTCGGCCATCGTCTCGACCGCAATCTCGCGCAACCCGGCAAGGAGGCTTGCAGGAGTGGCGGCCTCCCCCGCCGCGGCCATTTCTGTTAGAAGTTCCCCCAGCCGCTTCTCCGCCGCACCGAGGTCGAGCGGGATGCCCGCCTTGCCCGCATCCATGAAGCCCGCGAGCAAGTTCACATCGGTCAGGGTCAGCGGGCCGCCGCGACCGTAGCAGGCCGGGCCGGGGTCCGCGCCCGCGCTCTCCGGACCGACTTCCAGACGGCCGTTCCGCCAGCGGCAGATCGAGCCGCCCCCCGCGGCCACCGTCTCGATCTTGAGGGCCGGCGCGAAGACGCGGGCGGGGCCGATCTCCTGTTCCTGACGCCACACGAAAGGCCCGTCGATGCGTGCCACGTCCGTGCTGGTGCCGCCCATGTCGAAGGTGAGCACGCGGGGAAAGCCCGCCGCGCGCGCCAGTTCGGCCGCACCAACCAAGCCACCCGCCGGACCGGAAAGCAGGGAGTCCTTCGGCCGGAAGCGGCTGGCCGGGACCAAGCCGCCCGCACTCGTCATCAGCCACGGTTCGCCGCCCTCCAAGGCTCCCGCGACCCGCTTCACGAAATGCTCCATGACGGGTGTAAGGAAGGCCTCCGCGACGGCGGTTTCGGCGCGGGGGAGGAGGCGGATCAACGGTGCAAGGTCCGCAGAGAGGACGACGTGGCGGAAGCCCGCTTCGCGCAGGATTTCTCCGGCACGCTGCTCCTGCGCGGGGTTCTTCCATGAGTGGAGCAAGGCCACCGCCGCGACCGTGCATCCTGCCGCAAGCGCCTCGCGGGCCGCGTCGCGGAGCGCGGCTTCATCGAGAGGCACCACTTCCTCGCCCGTCGCGCTCATCCGTCCCGCGATGGCAGCCGTGAAAGCGGGCAACACCTCGGGCTCGGGCTGTTCCAGCGAGAACAAGCGCGCCCTCCGCTGGTCGCGGATCAGCAGCAGATCTCCGAAGCCCGCCGTGGTGAAGAATGCGAGCCGGGCACCCTTCCGTTCCAGCAGGGCATTCGTCCCGCGGGTCGTGGCGACGCGGAAATCGACGGGCGGCAGGGTGTGGCCGGCGGGGGTTCCCGCGAGGATGCGGGCGATGGCGATCGGCGCCTCATCCCCGCAGGACAGCTCGAGCACGGATCCGACTACCATCTCCATAGTAGTTGGGTGGAACCGGAGCATTTTCGCTCCCGCCTGACTTTCGACAACCTTCGCTTCGCCGCAGTTCCAACCCCTGAAGGTGTCGGCGGGGGCCTCGATCCCCGAGTCGGTGATCCACCAATCGCCCTCCCGGCCGGTCAGGGTGCAGCGCAGGGTTCCGTCCGAGAGGATCTTGCCGCGCCGCTCCACGCCGTCCGGCCCCAAGGCCCAGGCATCGGTAAAGGTCCCGCCGGTATCCACCCGGATGCGCCACGCTGCTTGCATGGCGGGGATCAAACCGGGCGGAGGGGCGGGAGCAAAGGATTGAGTGCGGAGGACCTATTCTCCGCCACGGAGCCTGGCCAAGTCCGCCAAGTCTTGTGGGCGCCCCGTAGCTCTTTTGTTCGCTTCCAGGGCGGATTTCCCAAGAACTTGAACCTCAAGTCCGTCCATCACCGCAGGAATTCGGGAGGCCCACGCGGTCTCCCATGCCACCCCGCTAATACCGGTGAGCAAGTCGATCCGGTTCGGCGCACGGCCGAGTTGGATCACTTGATCCGGCTCGAGGAAATCGGCATCCGTCAAGCCCATTTCGCCGAAGCCGAAGTCGTTCAAAACCCCGGTCAGCTTCGCCGCATTCTCCGGCGAAACCAGCAGTAGGAAACCGATGTCCTCCGTGAACCGCGGCGCGCCGTGAAACGCCAGAGCATACCCGCCGACAAGAAGGAACTCAACTTTCCGAGAGAGCAACAACGCGACAAACTCGTGGATATCCTTCTGCAGCTTCATCGTAGTCCGGATAGAACATCGTCCCGCGTTTGAGTATCTCAGCGAAGACTTCGAGCGACTCGGCGGGATCGTCGATCAAGGGAGGAACACCCTCGCTGACGAGGGGACGTTTGACCACGACCTTCTCCATGCTGTCAGCGTATCATCTGTCCCCGGAGTGTCGAGGCCCGCTTACATCGCGGAGCGCAGGTCCGCCTGATAGAGGCGGTCCGCCGCGCGGCGGGGGTCCTTGCCGTAGGGCAGGCACTCGGCACCGAGCGGGAGCGGCAGTCTCAATTCGCGGATCTTGCGGAAGATCTCGCTAAAGCGGATCTCGCCGGTGCCGGGTTCATTGCGCCCGGGGGAATCCGCGAACTGGACGTAGCCGATCCACTCGGGGTGCTGTTCGAGGTTGTCGATCAGGTTGCCCTCGTAGCGCTGCATGTGAAAGAGGTCCCAGTTCAGCCGCACCCAGGGCGAGCCGACCGCCTTGCAGATGGCGATGCCGTCCGCGCTGCCATAGAGGCAGTGGTCCGGGTGGTTGTAGGGATTCATCGGTTCCAGGATGATCATCTTGCGCTTCGCCTCGAGCACCGGCACGGCGGCCCGCAGCTTCTCGATGACCGCGGCATGCATCTGCTTCTTGGTCAGGCCGGGGATGTTGTCGCCGGCGACCACGGTCATGCGCTCGCAGCCGGGCAGGAGGTCCGCGGCATCGCAGGCGGCGTCGATCTCGTCGACAAAGTCCAGAACGGGAAAGTCCGGGTGATTGATCTGCTGGCCGAAACCCCAGGCGGTGAACTGGGTGGCGATCATGTCGTGCTTGTTCAGCACCTCCGCCCCGGCGTGCAGGTCCTTGTCACGCCAGGTCCAGAGCTCGATCGCGGGAAAGCCGAGGTCGGCGGCCTGCTCGATGCGCTCCGGGAAGGTTCCCTCGAACCACATCTCGATATTGACGGCGATCGGGGTATGCGGGGTGCGTCCGGGATGTTCGGTCATGGCGGGAGGAAAGGACAGATGGGTGCGGATGGCACGCGCGGAATTGGGCAGTTGAAGAGAAATTGAACCGCCAAGACGCCAAGAGCGCAAAACCGGAGAATGTAGG
>CAMLOZ010000507.1 GCA_946481625.1 uncultured Haloferula sp.
GTGCTGCTCAGGCGGATTCCTCCCCGCGCGGCAAGCAGGTCCGCGACGGAACGCGCACCCGACTCCGCGATGGTCTTCTCATCGATCACCGCGGCGCTACCGGCGAAATGCGGCGGCACCACGGTTGTTTCCTCGTCGGCATCCGCCTCCACGACGATCTCCTTGAGTTCTTCAGCACGCGAACCAAGGGCACCGCCGAAAAGCAGCGCTACGAGGCATGCGTGGATGGAACGACTCGGCTTCACGTGGAAGTCTCCCCGGACACGCGGATTCGATCCGCAAGAACGACCAAGCCGGGCCTAGCGGCGGCGGCGAACCAAGAAGGCAAGGCCACCGAAAGCCAGCAGCAGGGCGGATGGCTCCGGCACCGGCGCGACGGTCGGAACGGTCACGAAGTCGCCGAACTTCAATGCTTCCCATGAACCCGGCTCGATCACGCGGTACGGGGACGACATGCCGCTGCCCGAGGACCAGACGCCATCGGCAACGGGAGTGGCGGTGGGAAAGCCGGCCTCGCCGCCGGAAACCCACTGCGCCCAGTAGGGAACGAACGGGTCCTCGGAGTTCGCCGTCTCCGTGGTGCCCATCCAGGTGATGGCATTCACGAACCAGTTCGGCGCTTCCTCCGAGCCGAAGTTGAAGGCTTCCACGGACAGTTCGCTTTCGTAGCTATCGACCACCTGGAGCAGATCCCAACCGTCCAGCGGCTCGGATTCATTGTGGGTGTAGCGGATCTCATAGGTGCGCGTGCCGATGTTCGGCGATTCCAACACGTAGAAGGCGCTGTCGGGACCGGTTCCGAGCACGATGGCTGCCGCTTCCGCGGCACCCGTGAGGGCGAGGACGCTTGCGAGGGCAAACGCCGCGAGTGTTTTCAATTTCATCTGTTCTCTTCGATTGGTGTTCCCCGGAAGAGAAGAGGAGCCCGTGCCGGAGACAGGGGTCACCGGTTTTCGCGCTCCGCTCCCGTCGCCTTCCTTTCGCGGAAAGGCCTTCACGATGCCGCATTCGGAGGAACGGCACCGGGACGAGCGAGGCGGGACGAAGTATTCGGGCTCCCGATTCCGGAGACGCGGCTTCCGCCGCCCCTCCACCTCCTTCCCGCCTTCACCCGCGCTCGCGCCCGGATTGGCTGTGTGGGAATTCGTTCATCGGATACCGCAGCGCGACTGCTCCGGGTTCTCACCGGATTCCATGCGCCCGCATCGGGTCATCGGCGGGGAGTGAAAACGCCCCGCACCAGCATGGCAAGCGGTTTGGACCAGCATGGACCGGATCGATGGGATTTTGATTGATCGGACTTGGCGGGACCGGGACAACTCGGAGCTTCCAATCCGGTCCTTCCTTTTCAAATGCCGCTCCGCTGCCACGCCGTTGTCGATACCGCTCACCAGCAGGTGCAGATCTGGAAGTCCGAGAAGCAGTGCGAGTTCCGCGTGGCGGGGGCGATCCATGCCTGGTGGCATGAGAAGAAATTCCTGACCGGGCTGGCTTGGGACAATCTCGCGGCGGCGGCGTTGTTAAGGCCGGGGGGGCCGCCGAAGTCGATCCTGATGCTCGGGCTGGCCGGCGGCACGGCAATGAGGATCTTGCGCCATCTACTCCCTGATTGCCGCTTGGTCGCGGTGGATATCGACTCGGAGATCGTGGCGCTGGCCGAGCTGAACATGCACCTGGACAAGCTGGGCATCGAGATCCACCTGGCCGATGCCTACGCGTGGATCGCCAAGTGCAAGGAACGCTTCGACGTGGTGATCGACGACGTTTACCTCGCGGGCCGGGACGACGTTTTCCGCCCCGGGAAGTCGGACTCGAAGCAGATCACCGCCCTCAAGCGCCTGCTCGCTCCGGGCGGCGTGCTGCTGGCGAATCTGGTGAACGGTCCCGGCCATCGGGCCATGCAGATCCGGACCCGGGCCGCGTTCCGCGAGGGCTTCCCGGTCGTCCGCTCCGTGACCACCCCGGAGAGCATGAACGAAACGCTTGTCGGCGGGCGGGATGTCCTGCCGCTTTCGGCATTGGCGGCATGGGAGCGCTCGTTTCCGGAGAGCAGCGACCGCAAGCTGTGGAAGAAAATCCGGGTAAGGCGACTGACGCCGGCGGTGAAATCTTGAGCTTGTGACAGCCCGCCACTTCGGGAACATCCACCCCCAATGGCTCTCCCCCTCTTCCGGCCCGTTTCCTTTTGGCTGGGGCTGCCGGTGCTGGTTTTCCTGACATGGGCATGGCGGGATTCGATGCACCGTGCTTGCGTGCTGAATTGGAAACACGGTTCGCCCGTCGCGATGGTGTGGCCGCCGGTGGAGAAGGATGCCGCGGTGACATTTCCCTTGGCAACGATCGAGGTGCCCGAGCCGGTTCAACTGCCCAATGGCCAGGGGATCTCGGGAGAAGCGAGCCCGTTCGGCCCTTGGAATCCTCCCGATGAAGTTCTGAGCTTCGATCTCACGGCGCTGCCTCAAGAAAGGAGCATGCCCCTCTCCCCCTACTATCCACCTCCGCTGCCAAAAATCCGGGACGAGATCCGGCCCCCGGCGTTTCCCAGCAAGGTGCAACCCTACCGTTCTTTCGGCAGCAAGGCGGGAGCACTGTGGATTTCCTCGTGGGTCAGCCCGGGTTGGCGACCGCTTCCGCTCTGGAAATCCGAACGGGACGCCGCGACGACGGCTTGGCTGCCCGCCTTGGACTGGGAACATTCGACGGTCAGCCGCAGTTCCACCCTCTGGATTCCATACTGGCTACTCACGCTCGCGTACCTGATCTTTTGGGGCGGATTCCTGTTCTGGCGCACCCGGGTCGCGCAAAAGCGCTTGAAGGGGATGGGAATAGCCCCGCCGGAAAGGGTCTTCTAACCCCCTTGCCACCGCGTTGACAAGCCGCCGGGGGCCACGCAATCTCCGCCCCCATGGACACGCTGAAGATTCTACTCGGAGCCACGGTCGCGCTGCTGATCGGGGCGCTGGCCGTCGCATACAAGGACGGCCCGGCCGAAAAGGGCGCCAGCAAGGACGAGGTGGCCGAGCTGAAGGCCCAGATCCAGCAACTGCAGATCGAGCAGGACCGGCTCGAAACCGAGCGGCAGAAGAGGATTCTCGAAGAAGCCACCGCGAAGGCCGCCGCCGCCCAACCGGCACCCGCCCCGGCACCGGCTGCCGCTGAAGTGGAGGCGCTGAAAGAGCAACTCGCCAAGCTGGAAGCCGAGAAGTCCAAGGCCGAGCGCAATGCCGAGACCGCCAACAACGAAGCCGCTTATGTGGCCGGGCATGTCCTCGAGGCCCGCGACAATGAAGGCCGCCGCGCCCGCATGATCCGCGATGCCATGCTCATCGGACGGGTGAAGGAATGGGTGGACGACCAGGAGCTCGGCGGATTCGCCACCATCGAAATCCTGATGCCGGACAACGTGCAGCCCGAGACGATCCTCTGCGTGCGCAGGAACTCCGGTATCCTCGGCAGGCTCAAGGTCGGGGAAATCAG
>CAMLOZ010000508.1 GCA_946481625.1 uncultured Haloferula sp.
GGGGGTCTGCTAGAAAAAGTCGGATATCGGGCGAAGGTTCCCCGCCCGCGAGGCACCGCCAAACCGCACACAAAGGGGATTGGAATCAAATATTTTGGCAAACCCGCGCGGCGATGATGATCTACCCCGTCGCAATGTGATATTCGGACCGGACCTCCGAGGAGCCGATGCTGAACCTGACGCTCGCCGCCTTCGCCTTCGTCGCCGCGCACTTCCTGATCTCGTCCACGGGCCTGCGGCCGTGGCTTGTCGGCCGGCTCGGTGAGCGGGCCTATGCGGGGTTGTTCTCGGCCCAGGCCCTCGGGCTGATCACCTGGCTGGCACTCTCCGGCCGCCGGGCCCGCTTCGAGGAGCGGCAGAAGGCGGTCGAACGGCAGTTCACCGATCTGGCGGCCCGGCATGCCGCCGCCGTGTCCGAGGCCCATCAGCACGAGGCGAATGCCCAGGCGATGCGTACGCAGCTTGCCGAACTGAAGACCCGCCTCGAGGACGAAGCCCGCGCCGCGGCGGAGAAGCAGGCCCTTCTGGACCGGGCGGAGCAGCGGCTCTCCGATACCTTCAAGGCCCTCTCGGCGGACGCCCTGAAGTCATCCTCCGAGCAATTCCTCCAACTCGCCAAGACCTCGCTGAAATCCCACACCGAGGAGGCGAAGGGCGATCTCGAGCAGCGCAAGCAGGCGATCGAGAATCTGGTCAAGCCGGTGGCCGAGTCGCTGGGAAAATTCGAGACCCGGATCGGGGATATCGAAAAGGCCCGCGAGGGTGCCTATGCCGAGCTGAAGACGCAGGTGAAAACCCTCGCCGATGGCCAGCTTGGCCTGCAGCGGGAAACCGCCCAGCTCGTGAAGGCCCTGCGCCAGCCCGTCGGGCGGGGCCAGTGGGGGGAAATCCAGCTCCGCCGCGTGGTCGAGCTGGCGGGGATGCAGGAGCATTGCGATTTCCAAACCCAGACCACCACGGTCAACGACGAGGGCCGCCGCCTGCGCCCGGATCTGGTGGTGAAGCTGCCGGGCGGCAAGACCATTGTGGTCGATGCCAAGACGCCGATGGATGCCTATCTCGATGCGCTGGAGGCGACCGATGACCGTATGCGCGAGGAGGCGCTGCATCGCCACGCGCGGCAGGTGCGCACCCACATCACCCAGCTCGCGTCGAAGAACTACACCTCCCAGTTCGAGAACGTGCCGGAATTCACGGTGCTGTTCCTCCCCAGCGAGTCCTTTTTCTCCGCAGCCCTCCAGTGCGATCCCGGCCTGATCGAGCGGGGCGTGGAGCACAGCATTATCCTCGCGACCCCTACCACCTTGATCGCCCTGTTGCGCGCCGTCTTCTACGGCTGGAGGCAGGAAGCGCTGGCGGACAATGCGCGGGAGATCTGCACGCTCGGCCGCACGCTTCACGAGCGGCTGGCAACCTTGGCCGGGCACTTCGCGAAGCTCGGGAAATCGCTCGATAACGCCGTCGGCCATTACAATGCCGCCGTCGGCTCCTACGAAACCCGCGTGCTCGGCACCGCCCGCAAGTTCGTGGACCTCCAGGCCGCGGCGGAGAACACGACGCTGCCGGATCTTGAACCGGTCGAACGCGCCGCCCGCTTGCCGGCGGGGGCGGTCGAAGCACCGGCGGAAACGGCGGAGCCCGCTTCCGTTCCGGACCCGAAGGTAAAAGCCTTGTCCGCCGCCTCCGATTTGCGTTCGGCGCTCGAAGGCTAGATCAGCTCACCATTCCGGGCCGGGTGCCGGCATGTGGTCTTCCTGCGTCGAGAGCGAGCACTCGATGTAGAGTTCGCCCGTCGGCGGGAAGACATCCGGGTGCGAGCGGCTGTAAGAACCTCCGCCGGCACAGGTCGAGAAGCCTTGGACCTCGTCGTAGGTCTTGCCGCTGATGTAGCCCTTGGCGAACATGTGCGAGGCGATGTCCTGGGTGCCGCCTTCGGCGTAGGGCATGCCGCCGGCATTGTAGCCGTAGAGGTTCTGGTAGGAACGCACGGAGGTCTGCACATTCCGGATGGTCAGGATGCAGCCGGTGCGGTCGGCACCATTTTTCCAAGCGCGTGCGCCGAGGATGAGTACGGTAGTCAACGAGAGGAGCACGGCGATCACCACGGTAAGTTCCAGCAGTGAGAAGCCGCTCCTTTTCGAAGACCGCAGGGGGGATGCGGTTTTCATTCTTGGGGGGATTGGGGGGTGACGAAACCGTATCACTTCCCTGCCCCCGCAACATCACGTGATCGCGTGCAGTAAAGCTACGCACCGCGCAGCACGCTTGCGGCCCGGTGGAAGCTGTCCTCGCCGAAGCCGAGCATCTGCTTGAGCCGTGCGTCGCGCTCAAGCGGGTTGGCGAGGGCAGCGGACTCCCGGAAGTCCTGCCATGGGAGCATCCCGAATGCCCAGCTCAGCAAGCCGCTGGAGGGCACGGGTAAATCGCTGCCGTGGAGGATGCGTCCCTCCATTTCGGCGGAAGCCAGGCGGCGCAGGGCGGAGGGCCGAAGGCGGAAATTGAGCGCGGCGAGGGCGCTGTTGTCTCCATAGAGATTCGGGTACTTCGCGAGCATTTCCGCGAAGACTTCGAGGTAATCGGGATCGAGCAGCATCATGCCGGTACCCGCATGCGCCGCGATGCAGGTGACGCCGATCTCCAGAGGCAGCGTGAGCATCCTGGGCGAAGCGAGCGCGTGGTCCATGACCGGCATGGTGCGCTCGCTGCCGGTATGGGCCAGCAGCGGCAGTCCCGCCTCCGCCATCCGTTCGAGGAAGGCGGTGTAGCGGCGGTTGTTCCAATCGATACCCTGGACATTCGGCAGGCATTTGAGCGCGGCGGCACCTCCGGCGAGGCATTTCTCCAACTCGTCCATGGCGTCCTTGCGCGCCGGATGGATCGAGACGGCGGCGAGGAATTCGGGATGCTCGCGCGCGAGTTGCAGGACGTGGTCGTTCGGCACGTAGAGCGAGGACCGCTCGGGCAGGGCGGTGCCGTCTTCGCGGTGCGGTAGCTCGTGGGCCAGAAGCAAGGCACGGTCGATCAGCGTCGAGCCGCGCACGAACTCCAGCAAACGCTGCGCGTAGATCCGGTCGAAGTCCGGGCCATGCAGGTCGCGCGTGGTGAGGCCGACGGCTTTCACCAGAAAGGGCTCGCCCACTCGCGTCAGCCCCTTCGGCCGGTACCAGCAACCCGTGCCTCCGGTGCCGGTGCCGACGATGTGGACGTGACAGTCGATGCGCATTCCAATGCTGTCATGCATCCGATTTCCCGAGTTCGTTGACAAGCCCTTGGAAAAAAATATGGTTACCCATATGAAGACAACCATCGAGATTGCCGACGATCTACTGATCCGGGCCAAGGCGCGGGCCCGCGAGCAGCGGATCACCTTGCGGTCTTTGATCGAAAAGTCGCTGGCGGAAACCTTGGACCGTCCTCTTCCCGTCAAGAAGGTCAAGCCGGTGACTTTCAAAGGGAAGGGTCTCAGCCGCGAATTT
>CAMLOZ010000509.1 GCA_946481625.1 uncultured Haloferula sp.
AGGTGAAGCTCCTCCGCGCCCTCTCCGAACGCACCATCGAGCGCGTCGGCTCGAACACCCCCGTGAAGGTGGATGTCCGCCTCGTCGCCGCCACCAACAAGAATCTCTCGGCCATGGTCGCCCGCGGCGATTTCCGCGAGGACCTCTACTTCCGCCTCAATGTCGTGCGCATCGAAATGCCGCCTCTCCGCGAGCGGGCGGAGGACATCGTGCTGCTCGCCGGGGCCTTCCTGAAGGAATTCGCCGAGGAAAACGGCCGCCCGGTCAAGCCGCTCAGCGACCCGGCCCTGACACGCCTCCGCACCTACTCCTGGCCCGGCAATGTCCGCGAACTCCGCACCGCCATCGAGCACGGCGTGGTGATGAGCAACGACCCCGTCATCGACCTCCACCATCTGCCCTCCTCCGTCACCGGCGATGCGCCCCTCCCGCTGCTTCCGGTGACGGTCCCGACGGACGGCAAAATCACCCTTGCCGCTCCACGGGAATTCAACTTGCATGCGCTCGAAACCAGCGCCATCCGCTCCGCCTTGGCACAAGCCGGAGGCAACCGGACGCGGGCCGCCGAACTCCTCGGCATCAGCCGCCGGACCCTCCAGCGCAAGCTGAAGGAAGAAGAGGACTGAAGCCCGCCGACGCCCCGACCGATCCCTCATGAGCAGCCCCACGACCTCGCATTTTGAAACGGCGGTAATGATCCGCCGGATCTTGTTCTTCCTGGTTCTGATCAGTTTCACCCTGCTCAACCTGCTTCCTCTTTTCCGCGGGCTGGACACCCCGCAGGCCATGGAGCAAGCCGCCATCGGCCGGGAGATCGCCCGGGGCGAGGGCTTCGTGACCAAGATGATCCGGCCCCTCGCCTACTACGAGGCGGAGAAAAAGAACGACGGTCCCGTCCCCTTCACCGACTTTCGCGATACCTATCACGCCCCCCTCAATCCCCTCATCCTCGGGGCGGTCCTCAAGCTCGTCGGAGCCGACAAGCCGGACGCATGGCCGATGGGCAACGACGAATATATCTACCCGCTCGACCGCGTCGTCGCCCTCGTCTCAACCCTCTTCTTCCTGATGTCGATCGGGGTCACCTACCTCCTCGTCGGCCGCATCTTCGATGCAAAGATCGCCGGAGTCACTGCCGTGCTGATGATGCTCTGCGACCTGATGTGGCAGTTCTCCCAGAGCGGCCTGCCGCAGATGCTGCTGATGCTCCTCTTCTCCTGCGGCCTCTACTTCACCTACCGCGCGATGGAAGCCCAGGAGGAAGGCCGCAATAGCCTCGGCATGGCGCTCCTCGGCACCGCCTTCTTCGTGCTGATGTGCCTCGCCCACTGGATCGCGATCTGGATTTTCCTCGGCTTCGCGATCTTCGCCGCGGTCGTCTTCCGGCCGCGCGGCGTGATCGCCCTGGCGGCCATCGGCCTTCTGGCCATCGCGATCGCTTTCCCGCTGATCCGGGCGAATAGCATCACCGGCCAGCCTTTCGGCACCGGCTTCTATGTCTTCTACAACGGTCTTGCCGGCGGCGCGGAGTCCGTCGTCATGCGCAACCACGATCTCCAGAGCGAACCGCTCTCCCTCGACGGCCTGCTGGTGAAGATCCTCGGCACGACCTTGGTGCAGGCATCCGACCTCCTCCCCTTCCTGGGGGGCATCCTTGCCGCTCCGATATTCTTCCTCGCCCTGCTGCACCCCTTCAAGCGCCGCACCATCGCCCACTTCCGCTGGGGCATCCTGCTCATGTGGGCCTGCGCCGCGCTGGGCATGGCCGTCTTCGGGATCGATCGGAACATCTCCACCAATCCGAACCAGATCCACATCCTCTTCGCCCCGGTCATGGCCGCCTACGGCCTCGCTTTCATCTCGATCCTCTGGACCCGCCTCGATCTCGTCGCCCAGGCACCGTTCCTGCGGAATACCCATTTCGTCGTGATCATCGTCCTCTCCGCGGCCCCCATGCTCCTCACCCTGCCGAACAAGGTGAAGATCGGCATGTGGCTCAGCAAGGGCGGCATTCCCTTTCCCAGCTACAGGGCCGACCTCCTGAGCAAAAGGCTTCCGGACTTCATGAAGTCGAAGGACGACACCGCCGACGCTGCCCGCCTCGTGGTCTCCGATCAGCCTTGGGCCGTCGCGTGGTATGCGGATACCGCCTCCCTCTGGTTGCCCAAGACCAGAAAGGGATTCGAGAAGCTGGAAGAAACCGCAGCCCGTCTCGGCACACCCTTCACCGGCATCCTGACCTCTCCGAGTTCGATCGAATCGGGCCCTCCCGCCATGATCCGCGGTCAGTACGGCGAGTTCAGCTCGTTGGTGTTCAATGGCTACGTAAGCGCCCTCACCGCCTCCAGCGCCCAGCGCCCCGGGATCTCCATTCTCGCGGCGGACCCGAAGCTCGAGCCCATCAGCCGCCGCTACAATGTCCTCCGCCCCCTCACCTGGGAGTTTGTCTGGTATGGCAGCCGTAACACCGCGCCGGAGGAAAAACGCTGATGGCCGCCCGCAGGAAAACTGAACCCGCAGCCGCCGGCTCCGACGACGACGGCAGCTTCGAAGCCGCCCTCACCGAGCTCGAGGCCATCGTCGCCGCCATGGAGGAGGAGCAGCTTCCCCTCGAAGAATTGGTCGCCCGCTACGAAAAGGGCTCGAAATTGCTCGCGCGCTGCGAGACGGTCCTCGCCTCCGCCCGGAAACGCCTCCAAACCATCTCCGCGAAAGCCGCAGCCGATGCTGCGGCAATCGCCGGGGAAGACCAAGATTCTCCGGATGAAGACGACGAACCGGCCGGCCACGGTGCCGGCACCCCGGACGATAACGACGACGATGACGACATCCGCCTCTTCTGAGCACTCCGCACTCGGCCCCTTGCTTGCCGCCATCCAATCGCCCGAAGATGTCAAAGCACTCCCGGAGTCCGATCTGATCAAGCTGGCCGAGGAGATCCGTCACTCGCTCATCACCTGCCTGTCCCGCACCGGCGGCCACCTCGGCCCGAATCTCGGCGTCGTCGAGCTCACCGTCGCCCTGCACCGCGTCTTCTCCACGCCGGAGGACCAGTTCGTCTTCGACGTCGCCCACCAGGGCTACGTCCACAAGATGCTCACCGGCCGCGCCGACCGCATCCACACCATCCGCACCTACAAGGGCCTGAACGGCTTCCTGCTCCGTTCCGAATCCGAGCACGATAGCTACGGCGCGGGCCACGCCGGCACCGCCCTTTCCGCCGCCCTCGGCATGGCCGCAGCCCGCGATCTCGCGAAGGAAGACAGCCACGTGGTCGCCGTCGCCGGGGATGCCGCCTTCACCTGCGGCCCCACCCTCGAGGCCCTCAACAACGTCGCGGAAACCACCAAGCGCTTCATCGACGTCCTCAACGACAACGAGGGGTCCATCGACAAGTACGTCGGCGCCATCGACGAGAACGTCTGGCGCAAGGAGCTGGCGCCGCGTTACCAGGCCCTG
>CAMLOZ010000510.1 GCA_946481625.1 uncultured Haloferula sp.
AGAGGCCGTATCGGGTGGAGTTCATGGGTTGGTAGTTCCTAGCTTGATTCGTTCCCCTTTGGGACGCGGTGTGCGGTGGTTCATTCGATTCCGTCTCCGTTTTCCGCGCAGCTCTCTGCTAATGAGGGAATTCCTTGGGCTGCGGGCGTTGTGGCGGGGATGCCGGAAAGGTGGTCCAGCGCGCTAGACAGGCAACTGCAAAATGCATCACGGAGCCAAGGCAAATGCGATTTGCATCTGGATGTCCGGGCGGTTGGTGGGGCGGAGAATGGTCAGAATCGATGGGAAATCACTTGCTGCCCAAGCGAGGCAGGCGCGTCGCGGTCCCGGAGGGAGAGGGAGCCGCGTTTCTTTACAAACGGGGGGGGCTCTGGCATCCCTCCGCGGCCATATGTCCGATTTGTCCAAAGCCTACGAACCCCAAGCGGTTGAAGCCAAGTGGTATGCCGCGTGGATCGAAGGGAAATGTTTCGAGGCCGACCCGGCTTCGGAGAAGCCCGCGTACTCCATCGTGATCCCGCCGCCGAACGTGACGGGGATCCTGCACCTCGGACACGTCCTGAACAACACGATCCAGGATATCCTGGCGCGTCGGGCGCGGCAGGAGGGGAAGGAAGTGCTGTGGCTGCCGGGGACGGATCACGCGGGCATCGCGACGCAGGCGAAGGTGGAGCGCGAGCTGCGCGAGAACGAGAAGCTGACGCGCCGTGATCTCGGCCGGGAAGAGTTCCTCAAGCGCGTGTGGGATTTCAAGGACAAGCACGGCAACATCATCATCAGCCAGCTCAAGCGGCTGGGTTGTTCGTGCGATTGGTCGCGCGAGCGCTTCACGATGGACGAGGCTTACACGAAGTGGGTGAGCCACGTGTTCGTGGAGCTTTTCAAGGAAGGCCTCATCTACCGGGGCAAGCGGATCGTGAACTGGTGCCCGGTGTCGCTGACGGCGCTTTCCGACGAGGAGGTGATCATGAAGGCGCAGAAGTCGAAGTTGTACTTCATGAAGTACGAGCTGACGGATGCGCCGGGCGAGTTCCTGGAGATTTCGACGACGCGTCCCGAGACCCTGATGGGCGACGTGGCGGTGGCGGTGAACCCGAAGGACCCGCGCTTCGCTAAGTATGTGGGCCGCACGGTGAACCGTCCTTTCCCGCACGCGGCGATACCGGTGATCGCGGACGAGCATGTGGACATCGAGTTCGGTACGGGGGCGCTGAAGATCACGCCCGCGCACGACAAGGCCGATTTCGAAATCGGGATCCGCCATAACCTGCCGATCATCGACGTCCTTACCCCGGACGCGCACATCAATCTGCCGGAGTTGCCCGAGTTCCACGGCCTGGACCGCTTCGTCGCGCGCCGCAAGGCTGCCGCGAAGCTGGAAGAGATGGGCCTGCTGATCAAGGTGGAGGAATACGAGAACAACGTGGGTTACTCGGAGCGTGCCGGGGTGCCGATCGAGCCGCGGATCTCGATGCAGTGGTTCCTGAAGTATCCGTGCGTGAAGGAAGCGGCGGATGCGGTGGCGAACGGCGACATCACCTTCCGGCCCGAGCGTTGGGCCAAGACCTACGCCCATTGGATGGAGAACCTGCAGGACTGGTGCATCAGCCGCCAGCTGTGGTGGGGCCACCAGATCCCGGTGTGGTATCGCAGGGACAAGCTGGACGCGCTCAAGGGTGCCGAATCGCTCGACATGCAGGACTTCTCCGCAGGAGACATCCACGTGGGCATCGAAGCACCGGCGGATGCCGACAATTGGGTGCGCGACGAGGACGTGATGGACACCTGGTTCAGCTCCTGGCTCTGGCCCTTCGCGACGATGGCGGATGTGGGCGAGAGCACGCCGACGCTGAAAAAATTCTATCCGACCACGGATCTCGTGACCGGGCCGGACATCATCTTCTTCTGGGTGGCGCGCATGATCATGGCGGGCTTCCGCTTCGAGGGAGGGCTGCCGTTCAAGAACGTCTATTTCACTTCAATCATCCGCGACTTGAAGGGCCAAAAGATGTCGAAGTCCCTCGGCAACTCGCCGGACCCCATCGAGATGATGGACAAGTACGGCGCGGACGGCCTGCGCTTCGGGCTCATGCGGATCGCGCCGACCGGCAGCGACTTGCGCTTCGATGAGACGCAGATGGAGGAAGGCCGGAACTTCGCCAACAAGATCTACAATGCCTGCCGTTTCCGCGAGATGGGCGGAACCATCGTGTTCCCGGACAGCGACGATGAAGAAAACGAGGAAGTGGTCGGCATGGCGAATTGCTTCCACATCGATCTCCTCGCGAAGCTCGACGAGCTGACGGCGGACCTTGAGCGAATCTACGGCGAGTACCGCTTCGGCGAGATCGCGCAGCGCCTGCACGAGTTCCTGTGGGCCGAGTTCTGCGACAAGTTCCTGGAAGCGGTGAAGGGCGATCTGCGCGAGAGCGCGACGCCGGAGGCACGGGCGGTGACGCTGTCGGTCTTCGACACGGTGATGAGCCGTTTCCTGCAACTGCTGCATCCCTACATGCCGCACGTGACGGAGGAGCTTTCGCTGAACATGGGCTACATCAACCAAGGTGAATTCCTGATGGAAGCCGAGCTGCCGGAGGAGCCGGTGCTGGCCGGGCTGTCCGCGGAGGACATCGCGGCGGAGCAGGCGAAGGCGGCGGCGATTTACGAAACCGCGGGACGCCTGCGAAACCTGAAGGCCGAGTACAACGTGGCGGCGCGCCGCGACGTGAAGCTGGTGGTGAAGGGGGCTGTGGCATGGCTGGAGGAGGAGAAGCCGGTGCTAGCGCTGCTGGCCGGGGCGGCGGAGATCGTGCTGGATGCCGGCTACGAGGCACCGAAGGGCACGCCGGTGTCGCTGACGCCGGTGGGGGAGATTTACCTGCCGCTGGAGGGCCTGATCGACATTGCGGCCGAAAAGGCGCGGCTGACGCGGGAGATCGCCAAAATCGAGCAGGAGGTGGTCCGGAGCGAGGCGAAGCTGGCGAACGAAAGCTTCGTGGCCCGGGCACCGGCGGAAGTGGTTGAGCAGGAGAAGGCCCGTCTGAACGAATGGCGCGGGAAATTGGTCCAACTCCGTGAGATGCTGGAAGGCCTCGGATGAGTCCTTGCAAGGTTCTGCCGAGACCCTAGATTACGCCCCCGTTGCCCGGAGAATGTCGGATTTGCTCACCATCGATGGAATCGGTTCCGACGAAGTCGAACTGCTTGAAGCAACCGGCTGGACGGATCTGAGCGCGGTGGCGAAGGCGAATGTGGACGTTTTGGTCCGCGAGATGGCGGCGGCGAACGAGATGTTGAAGATCGTGCCGCGGGTGCCGGAGCGCCGGAAGGTCGAGCGCTGGGTGGCTTCGGCGGCGCGTTTGATCGACCCGGAGGCCCCGGCTTCGAAGCCGGGGCGGGGCGGGCGGTCGAAGGGAAAGGCGGTCGAGACGGTACAGACCGAGGAGCCCGCTC
>CAMLOZ010000511.1 GCA_946481625.1 uncultured Haloferula sp.
CCTACGACTATCACTGGCACGCCTATCCCTTCACCGTGGAAGGCGGCCCGGATCACAAGGGACTGATGGCCCCGCCCTGCGTGTGGCGGATGGGAGGGGCTTGATGGCGCGAAAAAACCGGACCCCTCGCGGAGCCCGGCCTAGTTTGAAATCTCCCGATCAGGCGCGGCTGATGTAGCTGCCGTCTTCGGTCTTGATGATGAGCTTCTCGCCGGGATTGATGAAAAGCGGAACCTGAACGACCAGGCCCGTTTCCATGGTGGCGGACTTGTAGGCGTTGTTCGCGGAGTCGCCCTTCACGCCTTCCGGCGAGTCGGCCACGACCATCTCCATCGACGGCGGGAGCTCGATGTCGGCCACCAGGCCGTCGGCGAAGAGCAGGGTGTAGGTGTTACCCTCGATCAGGTAGTTGCGGACGTTATCGATGATGTCGTCATGCACGGCGACGTCGTCGTAGGTCTCGTTGTGGAGGAAGTGGTAGCCGCCGGAATCCTTGTAGGAGTATTCGTGCGGGATGCGCTCCAGGAGAACGGACTCCATCGAGTCGTTCGAGGTGAGGCGCAGGTTGGAAACCTTCTTGTTGGTGACGCTGCGGATCGACATCACGACGTAGGACGCCATCCGGGGCGGCGTCTTGAGTTCGTGGGAAATCACGACACAGACGTCGTTGTTGTGACGGACGGCGTGTCCCTTGCGGAGATTGATTGCGGGCGTGCTGGCCATGGGTAGGCGGGCGGAATAGGCGCTGCGGCGGCCCCGTGCAAGCCCGGAGTGCGGAGCTTCCCGCACCATGGTCCCGCGAAATTGCGGATTCCCCGCAGCGGGCCGGTTGGCGGCTTATCATCAGGGATTTTCAGCGGACGGGATGCCGCGGGCGGGGCGGTGGCCGATTTATCCGATTGCCTGCTGAATAGAATGGGCGACTTCTACGTCACTTCTCTGGCCATGACACTTCTCCGAAACCACCTTCTCGCCATTTCCGCGGTCGCCGCATTCTCCGGAAACGCCCTCGCTTCCCCGGGCACCGAGTCCTTGGTCACCGTCAGGTTGATCGAGCAGTTCTCCGTTCCGGGCACCGTGGAGAAGGACGAATTCGGCCGCCCGCTCCGCCCGCTGACCTCGGCCTACGAGAACGAGTGGTCGCGCTATGACTTCTTCGGCAATCTGATCCAGGACAACTACGAATACCAGTCGCGGATCGCCACCTACCGGCTCTCGAACCGCGAGTTCCTCGGTTTCCTCGTGAGTGCGGGTGTCATCCCCAGCATCACCGGCTGGTCGCTGAAGGCGATCTACAACGAGGAAAGCGAGATCCCGACCTATTACATCACCAAGCCGGGGAATTCGCCCGTCTACGTCGGCGATTACTTCAGCTTGGCCACCTATGGCGAAGCCCAGGCTGTGAATGCCTACAGCATCGACCGCTACAATTCCGGCGGCACACTCATCTCTTCGATCGCCCGCGACGACTCGACGACCAAGACGGACGCGCTTCTCACCTTCTCGACGCAAGCCGGCGAAGGAACCGAGGGTTCGACGATGAACCTTGCGGGCATGTGGCAGCACACCCTGTCCCTGCGCCCGGTGCGGGTGGGGGGATCTCTGGAATACCGCTACCTCAATGGTCCGGGGTCGATCTACGCCATCAGCGGAACAATCGACGATGCGGTGGACAACGGCGAGGGCGGCCTGGACTTCTACCAGTCCATCGTGGAAGGCTCATGGCTGTTCTCGGCCGGCTTCCCGATCAACGACCTCTCGGTGAACTTCCCCGAGGCGGAGCCGGTGAACCCTTGAGCTCTCCCCGGCCATGAAGCCACGCACCCTCATGATGGCCGGTGGTGCAGCCCTCTTGGTCGCGGCGGCAGTCATGCTCTTGCCGCGGGCGAAGGATCTCCCGCCTCCGGTCGAGCAGCCCCGAACCGGGCAGACGGCGGCGGCGTCCTCGAAGAGCGGCGCACGCGAGTCCGACACCGTAGCGAAGCCGGAGGCCGGAGCGAAGCCCGCGCTCCTGAATGACGAAGAACGGATGACGATCCTCAACGGGATCGAGCAAGCTTCCGTTACCTACGACGCGAAGGCTCTTTCCGACATCGAGCCCTATCTCCTGCATCCCGATCCCGAGGTGCGCCAAGCCGCGATGAACGGCATGATCGTGCTGGGTGATGCCGCTGCCGGGCCTCTGCTCCGCAAGGCCGCGGAAAAAGCTCCGACACCTAAGGAAGCCGTCGCCTTGACCGAGGCCGCCGACTACATCGAGTTGCCTGCGGGCACCTTCGTGCCAAAGGACCGGGTTTCCCCGGGCACCCGCATCCCGGCTCAGGGAACGCCCGGGGGGCGCTCTAGGCCGAGGCTCACGCCGCCGGAGACCCGGCCACCTGCCGAGTAGGCACCCCGGCTCGTTCGTGAGAACGAGAAGCGGTCCCTCGCCCTCCGCCACCACCCGCAAAGAAAAAGGGCGTCCCCGTTTCCGGAGACGCCTTTCTTCAAACCCGGGTCTTTATCGGGCCGATGCCGCCTCGTGCTCTTCTTCCGCAGCCTCCAGCGCGGCGCGCTCCTTCGCGATCACGCGGACGAACTTCTTCAAGCTCGTCGCCCAATCTTCGAGGAGTGCCTTCGCGTGCGGGCTGCCGGTCTTCGCGGCGTGCTCGGCGATGAGTTTCTTCAACTCGGCGATGTCTTCGGCGCGCTGCACCGGCAGCGGCACGACCATCTCGGGATTGATCCGCGAGTAGAAGCGGCCGTCCACGTCATAGACGAAGGCGGTGCCGCCGGACATGCCCGCGCCGAAGTTCTTGCCGGTCTTGCCGAGGATCACCGCGGTGCCGTTGGTCATGTACTCGCAGCCGTGGTCGCCCGTGCCTTCGACCACCGCCGTGGCACCGGAGTTGCGGACCGCGAAGCGTTCGCCCGCACGGCCGTTCGCGAAGAGGCAGCCGCCGGTCGCCCCGTAGAGCGCGGTGTTGCCGAGGATGGTGTTCAGCGCCGGGGTGAATTTCGCGTCGGGCGACACCTTGATGACGATTTCGCCGGCGGCCATGCCCTTGCCGACATAGTCGTTCGCCTCGCCCGTCAGCTCGATCTTCACGCCGGACACCAGGAAGGTGCCGAGCGATTGGCCGGCGGATCCGCGGAGCTTCAGCGTGACGGCCGTATGGCCGTTGAAACCGCGGTCGCCGTGGATCTCCGCGATGCGGCCGGAGAGACGGGTGCCGATGTTGCGGTCGGTGTTGACCACATCGTAGCTCAGCTCGACCGGCTGGCGGTCGGGCAGGACCTTGATCGCCGCGGTGATGGAAGCCGGCGTGGAAGCGGGGCCATACTCCGGGGTGTTCTCGGGAATCTCGCCGGTCCCAAGTTCCTTCGCGAGGTCGCGCAGGACCTGGAGGTCGAGCGGCACCTTGGAAATCCCGTCGTTGCGCTCCTTCTTGCAGATGCGGGAGATCGA
>CAMLOZ010000512.1 GCA_946481625.1 uncultured Haloferula sp.
GGCGGTGAAGCCCACGACGCTGTCCTGGAGAGCGGTGCCGCCGAGTTGTCCGAGTGCGGCGTGGAAGGCCGCGACGCCGTTGCTGAGCTGTGACAGGAGGTTGGCGTGGGTTCCGGTGAAGGGATCGTCGCCGGTTCCGACCTGCGAGGTGTGGGTGTCGTAGCTGCCGAAGGAAACGAAGAAGATCTGCCGCTTGATCTTCAGGGAATCCCGCGCCGCGATGATCCGGGCAACCATCTTCATCTGGTCGCCGAAGCTGCCGGAGGGGAACGGCGTGTTCCAGACCGTGGCGCTTGTAGGGGCGATCGCTTCGTTGAGGAGGACACCCGTCCCGATCGCGTCGTCGATGATGCTGCCGTAGGCGCCCGACTGGAGATTGCCTTGGGGCAGCTTGGCGATATTACGGATGGCGTTCTCGCGATTCTTGGTGGCGGATCCGGCCACCCCGCCGGTGCCCGACATCACCACCGCCCCGCTGGTGGAGACGTGATACTGCTGGATGCTGGCACCGACCTCGAAGGTGTTCGCACCGGCGATGCTGGTGCAGAGGGCGATCTTCGCCCGGTCCACGGGATCGTTGATCAGCGCATCCTGATACGGGTGGAGCAGGTCCGCGATGCGGCCGCCCCAGCCGGTGCGCGGCGGTTGGTCGGGCAGCGAGGTCTGCCAGTGCATCACCTGGTCGGAATGGGAGAAGAGCTGTGGCGGAAGGGCGACGAGTTTCTTCTGGTACTGCAGCCGCGTGGTCGGGAAGAGCAGGGGACCGACGTTGAAGAGGAAGGCCGCCTTGCCGCCTTCGAAGAGGTCGGCAATGCCGGTGCAGGACGGATGGAGGCCGTAGTCGTTGCCATCGCCATCGACCGGATTGATCGGCAGCAGCGAGGACTCCGGGATGGTGAGGTTCTGGCGGATCGCCGCGTAGTTCGCGTGCGCGGCGCCGCGGGGGATCACGAGGTTGTTGCTGTCGTTGCCGCCGGAGAGGAAGACGCAGACGAGGGCCTTGTAGTCCGGGAAGGCGAAGGGGCCGTTGCCTTGGGCGAGGGCCGAGTTGATGAGGCGGAAATCGCGCAGCGTGCTGGACACGGCGAGCGAACCCAGCGCGGCGGTACCGAAGTCGCGGAGGAAGCTGCGGCGGGTGCGGAGGAACTTGGCGCGATCCTGATCGATGGTGGACATGGCGTGGCGTGGGTGCGGAGTTCAGCGTTGGATCGCGAAATCGGGGGACACGGCGATGAGGTGAAGGATGGCACGGACGCGGTTGCGGCGCTGGGTTTCCGTGGGGTCGGAGGGGGTGTAGGACATGTTCGCGGTGTTGGAGACGAAGTTGTAGATCTCGTCCTCCATGGCGGTGCTCATTTGCCCGGCCATCAGCACTTTGGAGAATTCCTGGATCAGCGGGCGGAGGTTGACGTCGTTCGTCCAATAATCGGTGCCGCTGGTGCGTGGGCCCATCCACGGCGAGAAGTCCATCATCATGTCGTGGCTACCCGCCTTGAAGTGGTTGAAGCCGTTGGTGTAGGTCGAGCCGCTGGTGGTGCTGGTGGCGTGCGAGTAGATGCCGCCGAAGAGGAAGTTCGCCTGGCGGATCACGTTGGTGTCCGAGCTGATCTGGAACTCCGGAGTGATCAGGCCGTTTGCCGCGAGGGTGCCGGGGAACTGGTAATCGGGTTCGAAGAAGTTGAAGACGGTGGGCGCGCGGAGCGGAGTCTGGCCGAGGTCGGTATCGGTGCTGCTCACGTTCCAATCCGAGTAGCCGGAAATCGCGATGTCGGAGGCCGTGCCCCCGCGGTCGAGGACGGGCGTGACGGCGGCGGCATGGAAGGTGCCCAATCGGCCGGTGAGGGTGGAGACAACGCCGCTGTCGGGCGTGAGGGTGAAGCGACGAGGCTCGGTTTCGGAGATCGATTCGATCGTGTAGAGGCCGTCTGGCGGCCATGTCGTTTGGCCGGAGACCGGCTCGAAGGTCATGTGGAGCTTGTTGCCCACGGATTGCTCCGGAAGCGTGCCGCAGGTGATGGTGAGCGTGGTGACCCCGGCGGTATGGTTCTGGGAGTAGCTGCCGCGCAACCAGGCGACATCGCAGTCACCGGAACGGGTCGCGGCATCCGGAGCGGTGATGGTGAAGGTCGAACTCGTGGGCGTGGTGACGATCGGATAGACGCCACCGGTCACGATCCCGCCGCCTCCGCTGCGGAAGCGGAGGTATACCGACTGGCCGGGATCGTAGTCGTAGGTCGAGGGAGTGGTGACGGTGATCACGTTTCCTGCCTGTGCCCAGGTGGCGCGGTGAATGTCGCGGGTGCGCACCGTGAAGCTGGTTGCGGTGGGCGGGATCGCCGAGCTCACGGAGTAGTCGCCATCCGTGCTCTTCGCGGAAGGTCCGGAGAAGCCGAGAAGCACCTTCTGGGCATTGGCGAGGCGATGCACGGTGGGGGCCGTATTGATGGTGATGAGTCCGCCGTCCTGGGTGTAGAGGCCGGCGAAGTTGTTGGCGGGCTTGAAGGCGCGGACGAACTGCGTCACGCGCACGACGGGTTCACGCTGCTTGCCGTAGCCCGGTGCCGCCGCGGCGACCAGCGAGCGGGCCTCGTAGTCCAGCAGGATCGCCTTGATCACGGCCTTCATGTCGCCGCGGACGCCGGAGCCGTTGTCATTGAACTTGCTGACGACCCGGTAGATATAACCGCGGCTGGGCGTGGAGGTGACGAGCCGCTGGATCAACTGCCTGCACAGGAAGGGCCCCATGTTCGGGTGGTTGAAGAGCTGGTCGTGGACCTCATCCAACTCCTCGCGGGCCAAGCCTTGAAAAGTCGGGTCGGCAAGTGCGGCGGCATTCGGAGTGGCGTAGGGGTCGAGCGGCGTGCCATTCACGACCGGCAGGCCGGGCAGGACGATGTTGTTGAGGAGGCGCTTCCTGCCGGTGAAGTGGCGCGCAGGGACCTCGCGCATCGGCTCGATCCAATTCGAGGAACCGCTGAAGGAGGTTTTGTAGTCGCCGGTGTAGCCGTAATCCCAGCCGGTGAAGACGTGGGCGAAGCCGATGATCTCTTCCTGCCCATAGACCGGGATGGGCAAGCCGTGCGAATTCAGGATCAGCGAGCCGTCCGGATGCATGCGGTTCAGGCCGAGCGAAAAGAGCTGCAGGATTTCGCGGGCGTAATTCTCGTTCGGGATACGGCCGGCGGTCAGGCTCGGCTTGTCATTGCGCAGCATGTCCAGATAGCGGCCCATGGCGGGATGCAGCGTGACCGCTTCGAGCAGGTCGCGGGCATTGCCGAAGGAGTGATCGAGGAGCATGTCGTAATAGTCGGAGAGCGCGTTCGCGCGGTCATCGAGCGGACCGTTCTCGGACACGACCATGATCTCGCTGAGGGCGAAGGCCACGCGCTGGCGGAGCTGGTCGCCGGCTTCGATGGAGTTCTTCCACCAAGA
>CAMLOZ010000513.1 GCA_946481625.1 uncultured Haloferula sp.
TCCGCTACACGCCAAAACCGCCGCGCCAGCAGCCTGCTCCGCCCCCCGCCACTGAACCGCCCGTGCCGGCCGACGTCGCGAGCAACGACGAACTCTATTTCACCGGCCTCCATCTCGAGCAATACCGCCACGCGACCCGGCATCCCTGCGGATGCCGGGTTTCGTTTTCTCTCGGTTCAGGCGACGGCCTCGAGCTCCTGCTTCGGGCCGAAGAACTCGAAGTGGACCTGCGATCCCGGGATGCCCCAGGCGAGAAGCTGGCGGTAGATGCCCGACATGAAGGGCTTGGGACCGCAGAAGAAGTAGTCGCAGTCGCGGCGGGGGATGACGCTTTCGATCAGCCCGGCATCGATGAAGCCCTCGCTATCGTGCCAGCCCGTCCCGCGGTCCTTCGGGTCCGGTTCGCTGTAGCGGACGTGGAGCTTGAGCCGGGGATGCTTCACCGCAAGTTCACGGAGCCTTTCCCGGAAGGCGTGCGTGCGGCCATTCAGGGCACCATGAATGAAGATCACCTCGCGCTCCGGTTGGGCCACGAGCACGGATTCCAGCATCGCGAGGACCGGCGTGATCCCGACACCTGCCGAGAGCAGGACCAAGGGCCGCTCATGGTGCTCGGTGAGATCGAGGAAGAACTCGCCACAGGGCGGCCCGACCTCGACGGTATCCCCTTCCCCCAATCCGTGCAGGAAGCCGGAGACGACGCCGCCCGGCTCCGCCTTCACGCTGATCCGGAAGTGGTCCGGGCAAGGGGCGCTCGACAGGCTGTAGTTCCGCATCGTGGTGCTTCCCTCGCCGTCCGGCACGCGGACCGTGAGGTACTGGCCGGGCTTGTAACCCGGCACCTTGCCGCCATCGGCGGGCACCAGATGGAAGGAGACGATCACCTCGCTCTCCACCACCTTGCGGGCCACGCGGAATGGCTTGAAGCCGCTCCAGCCGTGTTCCGCGCGTGCCTGGATGTGATAGATGTGCTGCTCCCGTCCGATCAGGATATCCGCGAGGAAACCGTAGGCTTCGGCCCAGGCGTCGATGATCTCGTCCGTGGCGGCGGCTCCGAGCACCTCGCGGATCGAGGCCAGCAGGTTGGCGCCCACGATGGGATAGTGCTCGGGCAGGATGCGCAGCGCGGCATGCTTCTGGGCGATGGTTTCGACGGCGGCTCCGAGGACTTCGAGTTGGTCCACATTCGCGGCGAAGGCGCAGATGGCACCCGCCAACGCACGCTGCTGGTTGCCGCTCGCCTGGTTGGAGCGATTGAAGAGCGGTGCCACCTCGGGATTCTCGCGGAACATTCGCTGGTAGAAGTGGCGGGTGAGAAGTTCGCCGTTCTGCTGGAGCACCGGCGCGGTGCTCTTCACCACGTCGATCGTCCGTTGCGTCAAACCCGGCTTGTCGTTCGTTTCCATACGCCCGCACAATCGCCATGCCGCCGCAGGGCTCGATCCTGCTTTCCGGCGGCCTTTGACCTGGATCAAAAAACCGCTGCGTTTTCATGGCTTCACCCGACTCGATCCGCACGGCCGCGCTGGCCTCGGCCCTCCGCCAGAGCTCCATCTTCAGCGGGCTCTCCGAGGCGGATCTGGCGGAGATCGCCGGTTACTCGGAGCGGCGGCCACTCGCGAAGGGCGAGATCCTGTTCCGCGAAGGCGATCCGGTCAGCGGCTTCTACGTGGTGCTGAAGGGGCTGATCAAAGCCTACCGCGTCGATGAGGCGGGGCGGGAACAAGTGATCCATCTCATCGGCGAAGGGGAGTCCTTCGCCGAGCCTGCCGTGGCGGGCCTGCCCGGTTATCCGGCCCACACCGTGGCGCTCGAGCGTTCGGAGGTTGCCCTGATCCGCGGCCAGCCCTTTCTCGATCACCTGCGGGTGCATTCCGAACTGGCGCTTCGGATGCTGGCCTCCCTGAGCCGTCATCTCCACGAGCTGGTCTCCACGATCGAGAGCTACCGGCTCCGCGATGCGGAGACGCGCTTGCTGCACTGGCTGGTGCGGCGTTGTCCCGCCGGGGATGGACCGGTCGGGATCCAGCTCGGGACTTCCAAGGGCGTCTGGGCCTCGGAGCTGGGCACCCGGCAGGAGACGCTTTCCCGCTTGCTGGCCAAGCTCCGGAAAGCGGGCATCCTCACGGTGAAAGGACGAGCGCTCCGGATCGAGGATCCGGCGGGCCTGCGCGGGATGTTCGAGGAATCGCTCCGTCCCGATCCGGACGCCGGGTAGCGGAGGGCTGCATTTTTTTGAGCAAGAACCGACAAGGGGGCCGCCGTATTCGCTACGGTTTGGTGAAATCCTCTTACACCCTTACGACCGGCTACGCCGTCGCCGCCCTCCTTGCCAGCCCCCTGATGGCCGCCGAGAAGGTCACTTACGACGACCACGTGCTGCCGCTCTTCCAGCAGAGCTGCCTGAACTGCCACAATCCCGACAAGGCGAAGGGTGGCCTGGACCTCTCGACCTTCTCCGGCGCGATGAAGGGCGGCTCGGGCGGGAAGATCGCGGAGCCGGGCGACACCGGCTCGAAGCTGATCTCGGTGGTGATGCAGAACGCGGAGCCGAAGATGCCGCCGGAAGGCGAGAAGCTGGGCGGCGCGCAGATCGAGATCCTGAAGGCGTGGATCGAAGGCGGCCTGCTGGAGAACAAGAACTCCTCCGCGCGGAAGCCTTCCAAGCCGAAGTTCGACACGACCATCGCCTCCGCCGCCGACCAGAAACCGGAGGGTCCGCCGCCCATGCCGCAGGACATGCTGCTCGATCCGCCGGTGCTGGCGGCGCGGGCTTCCTCGGTGAACGCGATGGCGAGTTCGCCGTGGGCTCCCCTGCTGGCAGTGACCGGTCAGAAGCAAGTGCTCCTTTTCGACACGAACACGCTGGAGCTGACGGGCGTGCTCCCCTTCCCCGAGGGCGACCCTGTCTCGCTCGCCTTCACCCCGAACGCCCGCTACCTGATCGTCGGCGGCGGCGTGCCCGGGAAGACGGGCGTGACCGTGACCTTCGACGTGGTGACCGGCGAGCGCATGCTGGTGGCGGCGAAGGAATTCGACAGCGTGCTGGCCAGTGACCTGAAGCCGGACCTTTCCCTCGTCGCGACCGGCTCCCCTTCGCGCCTGATCAAAATCTGGAAGGCCGAGGACGGCGCGCAGATGCGCTCGATCAAGAAGCACACCGATTGGGTCACGGCGCTGGACTTCTCGCCCGATGGCATCCTGCTCGCCACCGGCGACCGCAATGGAGGCGTGTGGGTCTGGGAGGCGGATAGCGGGAATGAATTCCACACGCTGCGCGCGCATCAGGCGGGGATCACGGCGGCGGCCTTCCGGGCGGACTCGAACTTGCTCGCGACGGCCTCCGAGGACGGGACGGTGCGCTTCTGGGAGATGAACGGCGGCAGCGAGGTGAAGAAGATCGATGCGCATCCGGGCGGCGTG
>CAMLOZ010000514.1 GCA_946481625.1 uncultured Haloferula sp.
TTCAGCGTGAAGTTCACCGTCGCGTCCGGAGTGCCGCCGACCGTGGTGTCGTCGGCGCTGATGGTGATGCTGTAGCTCGTCTTCGTCTCGTAATCGAGCACGGTGCCGGCCTTGAGATAGAGCGCGATCCCGTTGAGCTCGAAGAACGCCGCATCGGCACCGGAGAGGCTCAATCCGTTCGTGCCCAGGCCGTCGTCCGTGACGACGATGTCGCCGATCTTGAGCGCGCTCGCCGTGCTGGTGTTCTCCATCACCGGGTTGACCGCGTTCTCCACCGCCACCAGCGTCGGTGCCTGGTTGGCCGCGGTGGTCGGCGCATAGACCCAGAGCTGCGGGTAGTCGATGCTGCCGCCGCCGTTCTCGTTCACGATGTAGATGTTGCCGGAACGGTCCATCGTGATGCCCTCGTGCTGCTGGCCTGAGACGGTCAGCGGATTGCCGGCATCGGTCTGGATCGTGAGCGCGCTGCTGATGCTTCCCGTGCGGTCGATATTCACGACCTTGCCGTCCTCCTGGCTCAGGAGGAGCAGGTTGCCTGCTTGGGCCTGGCCCGTCATCGACGGCAGGTTTGAGAGCGCGAAGACGTCCGCGAGGTCGGTAAAGCCGGTCAGCGCCGGGTCGAAGAGATCCACCGGGTTCTCCGTCGCGGCCGATCCGTTGGTGGCGGTGCCTGCATTGAAATCGACGCCGGTCTGGAAGATCCCCATCGGCGTGATCTCCTTCAGGCAGATGAAGCCGGAAGTCTGCGGATCCCAGGAGAGGCCTTCGGTGCCGGTGTTATCGACAAAGGTACCGATCTTCACGGCCTGCGTCGCGGCGCGGGTCAAGGTGGTACCCGCGGCGTAGGTGAACTTCACCAGTTGGCGCTCGCGTTCCTCGGTCATCACGAACTCCCCGCCGCCGATGTAGGTGATCCCTTCGATGTCGTAGAACTCGGTGCCTTGCGGTCCGCTGCCGGATGCCAGCGTCATCGTGTCGATCAGGACGCCGGTCTTCGAAACCTGCGTGACCGAGCGCCCGCCGTCGCCGACGATGAACAAGCTGTCCGTGTCCCAGTTGTAGGTCACGCCGGAAGCTTCCTGGCACAGCAGGTTGTCCGTCGGCGGAGTCGTGCGGGTCGGCTCGGGGAGATCGTAGCGGCCCACCCGGACATAGGTGGACAGATCCACCGAGGTGATCCCTGCGGTGAAGGCCGTGGTGGAGAAGGGGATGTCCGGCGGCGTGCTATCGGTTCCCTGGTCGCCCGAGGCATCCTGTGTGAGCCACTGTGCGGGATTGTTCAGCAGCGGAAGATAGCCTGCGAAGCTGCCCTCGCCGCTGCGCACTCCGTTGTAGGCGGCGATGTCCATGTCCGCATCCGTCGCCGCAAACTCGATCGCGTTCGTTCCCGCGGTCAGGCCGGCCGGCAGCGTGGCACCGGTGGTGAGCGTGTCGTTCGCGATCGCCGTCAGGAAGACCGCCGGCTCCGCAGTCGTGCCCTGGTAAGCGTAGATGATCTCGTCCGAGTTGGAGACCCCCTTGTTCGCGCCATCGAAGAAAACGACCGTGCCAAGGTTGGACGTCGCCGTGGTGCTCACGTTGTCGATCGTCACGATCGTCCCGGCGGCGATGCTGCCGGAAGCAGTCCACGTGAAGCCCGACTCGCCCGTGTTGAAGGCGGTTCCGGTCCATTCGTTGTCGGTGAAGTGAATCTCCGTGCCGGCTGGGATCGGGGCCAGGGCGACGAAGGCCAGGTTGTCATTTCCGTCGGCGTTGAAGCCGGTGAAAGCGATGTCGCCCGTATTCAGGGCGAAGGATGAAGTGGCGACCGCAAGGAACGCGGAGGGGAGGGCTATACAGGTTCTCATGGCAACGGTCCCCATCTAGCCGCCGCCGGAAACTCGTCGCGCTCGCTTGCGTGCCGAAGCCGCCACATTGACAAAGCGACGCTTCTGAGGCGGCGACCCGAAATGAAATATCCCGGTTTCATTTTAAAATAACGCCGGAAAATTTATCCGATATTAGCGAAAATTGATACTTGCGGGCGGGGTAACCCTCTACCAAGTTCCACACACTTTATGGACAAGATCCCATCCGACACGCTGGCACAGGTTCTCGAACTGCGGAAAAAGAACGGCCTCGAAGCCACCGAAGCTGCTGTCTATGCCGACCTCGAGAAGTCGAAGTGCAAGTGGACGCTTAGCGATACGCCCCGCTATCGCCGCGCCGGTGCTTCCCCGATCTGGGTATCCGGCAAATATCTTTCCTCCTACGGCACCTGCCCCGCCTCCGGTGAGGCTGATGAGAAAGGCAGCAAGTCCCCGAAGGCCGCCAAGTCCAGCGCCGCGAAGGCCGCAACTCCTGCCTCCGGCAAGCTTGACGAGAGCGTCTTCTACAAGGTTCTCCACGGCAAGGGCTTCCCCGTGAAGATCACCCAGGACCTCTTGACCGGTGAAATCCAGACCCAGATTCCCGAGTCGATCAAGAAACTGGACCTCCAGTTCGGCAATATCCCCGGAAATGCCAGCGCCATTCACGTGACCCAGACATCCCCGCAGATCCAAGTCGCCATGCCGCTCGACAAATTCCTCGAGTTCGCCGGTATCCGCGCCTGAGAAAATTATTCACATCAAATCCCGGCTGGATTGTTTGAATGAACAGTCCGCCGGGATTTTTTATTCCGTTGCATTATGAAACGCTGTGGCGGCGATATCCATAAAGGGTTCATCTGAGCATGTTCAGATGATCTCGATTGTGGATAACTCGTATGTCCTTGAGAGCGGTTCGATATCTTGATGATAACTCGCCCGGGCCACCAGCCGATCGGCAAACGCGGTCCCGCCACTCTCGCCCATTCCGGCGGTTCCCGCTCTCGCGACCTCCCCGCAGCTGTCCCGATTGCGGATTGCCCCCCGGCCCGAACCGCCCTAGCCTCCGCGCCCCGCCACCCATGAGCGTCCTTTCCGACAAGCCGGTCCGCCTTTACGATACCACCCTGCGCGATGGCACGCAGGGCGAGGGATTCCAGCTCTCGCTCCTCGACAAGCTGCGCATCGCCGAGCGCCTCGACGCCTTCGGCATCGACTACATCGAGGGCGGCTGGCCCGGCTCGAATCCCAAGGACGTCGATTTCTTCCAGGAAGCCAGGAAGCTCAAGCTCGCCCACGCCAAGCTCGCCGCCTTCGGCTCGACCCGCCGCGCCGATACCCCGGTCGAGGAAGACCCCCAGGTCCGCCTCCTCCTCGAAGCCGAAACCCCCGTCGTCACCATCTTCGGCAAGAGCTGGGAACTCCACGTCACCGAAGTCCTCCGCACCACCGTGGAGGAGAACCGCGCGATGATCCGCGATACCGTCGCCCACCTCAAGAAGCACGGCCGCGAGGTGGTCTACGATGCCGAGCACTTCTTCGACGGCTATACTTCCAACGCCGATTTC
>CAMLOZ010000515.1 GCA_946481625.1 uncultured Haloferula sp.
GGGCTCCACCCCCAACGTCGGAGCAATCAACTGGGAGCCGGCATCTTGTATTTCAACCAAACCTTCCCCGGCCAAGGCCTTGGGCAGGCTCTTCCCCTCCGGTAACACCAAGGCGTCCGGCGCGCCCTGCACCCGCTCCGCCGTCACCCCGCTTTCGGACAGCCACTGGATCGCCTCGTCCGGCGTCAGTCTCAGCCGGTTGACCCGCAGGAACACCGGTGCCCGGCGGTTGAGAGCCGACAGTTCCTTGTCCCACTCCTCGCCCAATTCCTCGGAAGCCCGGCGGTCCAGCCAATCCGGAACCGACTCGTGGATCGCCCGCGGCTCGGAGCCCAGCAGTTCCTCCCGCGCCGTCATCTCCGCCACTCCGAAGCCCTCCCAAACCCACCACTCCGGAATCACCAACCCGGCCCGGTTCCACTGCGCCGCGCAGAGCGCTGCGAGGCTCTCGCCGCCCGCCACATACGCCAGAGCACGCCTCCAGCGCGTCACCTCGAACACCGTTTCCGCGATGAACGCCCGGTCCCGCTTGCCCCACTTCGGGTGCGAACGGAAGACCTGCTCCAACGTCCGGTCCAACACCCGGCCGCTTTCGAAAACCTCGCCCAGAATCCCCACACATCCCTCCGCCAGCGTCCGGTGTATCCTCACGGCCCCGAGCATGCGGGAGCCCCGCCGATTCTCAACGCCCATCTTGCCCGGATGCGCGCCTTGCCGCCCGCCGGAAGCGCCGGTACAAGCGCCCTGTGCCCCAGATCCATCCCACCGCGCTCGTCTCGCCGGAAGTCGAACTCGCCGATGACGTGAGCGTCGGCCCCTTTTCCGTGATCGAGGGCCCGGTGAAGCTGGCCGCGGGCGTCAAGGTGGCCGGACACGTCTCGATTTCCGGCCGCACCAGCATCGGGGAAGGCACCAGCATCGGCTGGGGAGCGGTCGTGGGGATCGATCCCCAGGATCTTGCCTTCGACCCGGCCTGCACCTCGGGCGTGGTCATCGGACCGCGCAATATGCTGCGGGAGTACGTGACCATCCACCGCGGCTCCAAGTCCGGCAGCGACACCGTGATGGGAGAAGGGAATTTCCTGATGACCGGCGTGCACCTCGCCCACGATGTCCGGCTCGGCGATGGCAACATCCTTGCGAACAACGTCCTCCTCGGCGGCCACGTCACCGTCGGCAACAAGGCCTTCCTCGGCGGTACCGCCTGCTTCCACCAGTTTGTGAAGGTGGGCGACCTTGCCATGGTTCAGGGGCTAACCGCCGTAAGTCAGGACGTGCCTCCCTACTGCATCGCCTACGGCATCAACCAACTCGCCGGGCTGAACTCGGTCGGCCTGAAGCGGGCGGGGTTTACCGCCGGGGAACGTGCGGCCATCAAGCGCGCTTACCAACTCGTCTTCCACCCTCTCAAGCGTCGCCAGGACGCCTTGGCCGATGCCGCCGGACTGACGTGGCCCGCATGCGCTCAGCTCTTGATCCAAGCGGTGGCCTCGCCGTCCAAAAAAGGCGTCATGACCCCCTGATCGGGTGTCATCAGCGGGCCGCCATGATCCCGTCGCAGATCGCCTGCGCCGCCGTCTGCTGATAGCCGGCCGTTTTGCAGCGGCCACGTTCCGCGGTGTTGCTCAGGAAGCCGCACTCGACAAGAACGGCGGGGCTGGAGGTAAGCCGCAGCACCTTGAAGCTACGTTGCTTGATCCCGCGGTTGGCGGTCTTCAGGCGAGCCGCCAGACGACTCTGGATCGGTTGGGCCAGCTTTCGCCCCGCAGGACCGCCGTAGAAGGTTTCCACCCCGCGGTAGCGCCGATCGGTGCAGGCATTGAAATGGATGCTGACGAATACCGACGACCGGTAGCGGTTCGCCACCGCGACCCGGCTGCCGAGCGACACGAATACGTCGCTGCGCCGGGTCATCGCGGTTTTCATCCCCTTGCGCTTCAGCAATTGCTCCAGCCTCTGCGCCACTTGCAGGGTCAGTTGAGACTCCCGCACGCCGCCCCAGTAAGCCCCCTTGTCCTTTCCACCGTGGCCGGCATCGATCACCACCGTCGAAAATCGCGCCGCCTCCACCTCGGTCCCGGCCGCCAGGCACAACACGAGCAAGAGCCGGACAACCCACCCCGGCGGCGGGCAAGCGATGAAAGCGGACGCGGGCATTTACCCGCTACGCTAGGAAATTAAGGAATCTTAATCAAATCGATTCTCCCGGCTCCGATTCCTGCGGATCTTCCGGGGAATCGTCCACTTCCTCGATCTCCTTCTTCACCTTCGCGGGCAAAAAGGGCCGCACGGCCAGGCCATACAAGAGATAGGCGCTGAACAGAACCGCCGGCATGATGTAATGGAAGCGCACCGTCGCGATCACGATCACCGCGGCAATGACGAGAACCAGCGGCGTCCCCTTGGTGCGCCAGCCGACTTTCTTGAAACTGGGATACCGGACGTTGCTGACCATCAGGATCGAAAGACCGAGCATAGCCCCCGCGAGGACATATTTCCATGCGCCCAGATTCCGATCCGTCTCGTTGAAATAGATGATGAGATAGGTCAGGGAAGAAATGAAGCCCGCCGCCATGGGAATCGGGATGCCGCGAAAGTCCGTGCCCACGTTCGCCGACTTCGGCAGGGCCGCGAGGCAGTTGAAGCGGGCCAGTCGGATCGCCCCGCAAAGGACGTAAATGCAGGCGAGGCCCCAGCTCAGTCCGGGCACTTTCAAATCCTCGTCCAGAGGGAACAGCACCGCCTTGGCCATCAGCAGGGACGGAGCCATCCCGAAGGAAATGACGTCCGCAAGGGAATCGAATTCGCGCCCGAAAGGTGATTCCTTTCCCCCAAGCCGCGCCAGGCGGCCATCCAGCAAATCGAAGATGCAGGAGGCGAAAATCAGCAGGATCGCATTCTGATAGTAGTCCTGGGCCTTCGCGAAATCATATCCGGCCGGCGAGGTCGCCACCATGATGCCTTTGAAAATCGTCAGCACCGCGAAGAACCCGCACGCGAGGTTTCCCGCCGTCATCAGGTTCGGCAGCAGGTAGATCTTCGGCTCGTCTGGATCGATGGGACGCAACATGCGGGGGCAACATGGCCCGGAAATCCGACTTGAAACAGTGGAAAATCCCCCGGGCATGGCTAGCCTCCCCCGCGTGGACCCCGCGAGCATCACTGCCGACACCCCGATGGGCCAGATCCTGGCCGCCCTGCCCGGCGCACGCCGCGCGCTTTTCTCCCGCTATCATCTGGGCGGTTGCCAGAGTTGCGGTTTCGCGGACACGGAGACTCTTGCGGAACTCTGCGCCCGCTCCGGGCCGCTTGATGTCGAGGAAGTCCGCGATCACCTCCTTTCCAGCCACGCCCACGATGAGTCGATGATGATCTCGAACCAGATCGGCAGGTGGTCCGACATCTGGTTC
>CAMLOZ010000516.1 GCA_946481625.1 uncultured Haloferula sp.
GCAAGGAGCTCCGCTGCGAACCCCTCGCGGTCCTCCCGATGGCCCAGCGGTATTTCTTGTTCTAGGACTTCACCAACTCTAGACAGAAGACATGAGCTTGGACGTGGGGACAGATCGGCCGGACGCCTTGGAAGGCACGTTGGGAGCACTCCTGAACTTCGTCAAAACTCACCGGACCGATCTTATGTCCGGGAACGACATTTTAGAATCTTCCTTGGAAAAGTCCGCGGAGCTTCCTGACGAAGATTCCCGGTAATCTTTCTGGAGCCAGACTCGTGCAAAGTACTTTCCAGATGGAGGACATGACCACCTTGGTCGCCGACGGGCTGCGTCTGGATCTACACAATTGGTATGATTTCGATGGCTGTCACTTCCGGCCCTTGGCTCGCACCGCCCGTTTCGAGTGGAAGCGATCTCGTGAATTCGGTCCTGCCGGGAAGCCTGTCGGCCTGGCTCTCATTTTCGAAGGGGTTAGCAATATCGCGATCCTTCGGAGAGATAATGAGATGCCTTTCACGGAAGACTCCTGCCTTTCCAGCTTCAGTTTCTTGGACGAGTGCTTGGCAACTGAGTTCGGTGTTTGGACCGGTCAAGAGGCTGCGGGGAGCAATCACGCAGATCTAAGCTTTCAATCCGGTGCCCGGATCAAAGTATGGGCTGAGAGCGTTCGTCACGAAATCACCCGCTAGTCCCATGCACCTCATCCAGCGCTCCCTATCACCTTCGTCCACGCTTGGACCCGAATCCCAGATCACCCTCTACGCCGAGCGCCGCCAGTTCCTCAAGCGCCGCTGGCGTGCCATTGCCGACGATGGCACCGAGTTCGGCTTCGATCTCGATTCACGTCTCACGAACGGCTGCGTCGTCTTCCATCAGGACGGCAAGGACTACATCGTCCGCCAGGTCCCGGAGCTCGTGTACGAAGTCATCTACGAATCTCCCGCACACGCCGCCCTCGTCGCATGGCGGGTCGGCAATCTCCACCTCCCCGCCCAAATACTCGCGGACCGCATCCACGTGCTGCACGATGAAGCGATGAACCAGCTTCTCGCCACCGAAGGCTGGGCCTTCACCGAGCCGGAAGTCCTCTTCCAACCGCTCAAGGCCATCGCCCATGCCGTCTGATCCCTGGCTCTGGCTGATGCAGGCGAATGACTCCCAGTATCCCTCGGGAGCCTACGCTCATTCCTACGGCCTCGAAGAACTCGTTGAAGCCGGCGTCGTCACCGATGCCGCCGGCCTCGAGCGCTTCCTCGAAACCCAGATCCTCCCCGCCCTCCTCACCTTCGATCTCCCCTACTTCGCCCAAGCCCACACCGCCGCCAACGCCTCGGACACCGCCCGCCTGCTGGAGCTCGACACCGAACTCGACGCCTGGCGTCTCCCCGCCGAGACGCGCGATGCCTCCCGCCGCATCGGCTCCCGCCGCCTGGAGTTGCTGCGCCAGCTCGCGCCTTCGCCGCTTGTCGAGGCTCACGCCACCGCCTGCCCCTTCAGCCATCATCTCGTCGTCACCGCCATCGAGCTGTCCTCCATCCCCGTCGCCCAAGCCGCCCGTGCCTTCGCCTTCCAAACCGTCAGCGGCTTCGCCACGGCATCGATGAAGCTCCTGCGCATCGGCCAAACCGCCTGCCAGTCGATCGTCCGCCGCACCCTCGACCGCCTCGGCACGGAGATCGACTCCACCCTTTCCCGCCCGCCCGACGGCTGGTTCAATCCCCTGCTGGAAATCGCTTCCCTTCGCCATGCCCGCGCCAATGCCCGACTCTTCATCTCCTGAATCCAAGCGCCCCTTCCGCCTCGGTGTCGGCGGCCCCGTCGGCTCCGGCAAGACCATGTGCGTGCTACGGCTTTCGCAGTGGTTGAAAGGCGAACTCTCGCTGGCGGTCATCACCAACGACATCTACACGCGCGAGGATGCCGAATTCCTGCTGCGCGCGGGGGTGCTGCCTGCCGACCGGGTGCGCGGCGTCGAGACCGGCGGCTGCCCGCACACCGCGATCCGTGACGACATCAGCATGAACATGGCGGCGGTGGTCGATCTGGAGCGCGCTCATCCGGATCTCAAGCTGATCCTCATCGAGAGCGGCGGCGACAATCTCTCCGCCACCTTCTCGCCCGAACTGGTGGACGCCTACATCTACGTGATCGATGTGGCCGAAGGTGACAAGATCCCGCGCAAGGGCGGCCCGGCCATCCGCACCAGCGACCTGCTGCTCATCAACAAGACCGAGCTCGCTCCCCACGTCGGCGCGGATCTCGACGTGATGGCCCGCGACGCGGCGCAGCAACGCGGCACGAGGCCGTTCCTCTTCGCGGACCTCAAGTCGGAGAAGGGCAAGGACGAGCTGCTCGCATGGTTGAAGCATGAATATCTCTTTGTCTGAGCCCGGGATCAGCGGCAGCGCCATCCGCGGCCACCTCGACCTGCGCTGCGATCTGGCCGCGGGAGGCCAGCCCTTCCTCTCGCGCCAGTCGTTCCGCGCACCGGTCCATCTCAGCAAGCCGCACGTCGAGTCGGGAGCGCTGTTGGTGCAACTGGTCAACCCGACCGCCGGCTTCTTCGACGGCGACCGGCTCGATCTCGACATCACGGCAGGCAGGGGCACCCACCTCGTCGTCAGCACGCCGGCGGCATCGCGGGTGCATCGCGCCCGCGGCGAGGAACCGGCCAAGTGTTGCCAGCGCCTGCATGTGGAAGAGGATGCATTTTTCGAATGGATCCCCGAATCCTTCATCCCTCAGGCGGGTGCCCGCTACTTCCAGAGCACCGAAATCGAGCTTGCCGCAAACGCGGGTCTCCTCTTCTTCGAGTGGATCGCGCCCGGTCGTGTCGCGCGCGGCGAGATCTTCGCCTACGAGAGCCTGCAATGGGAGCTCGATCTCAGGCACGCCGGCACGCTCGTCGCAAGGGAACGCTTCCAACTGCATCCCGGGGATCACAGCCTGGTGGCATTGCGGGAGCGCTTTCCAGCCGCCCACTACCTCGCTGCCTACGTCGCCGGAATTCCCGTCGATCGATGGCCGGCCGGGGACCTTGACGCCCTCACGGGTGAAAACGTTTACCTCGGTCATGGCCCGCTGCCGGGAGGAGTCCATGTCATTCGTGCCTTGTGTGCCGACAGCCTGGCGGTGCGGGCGACCCTCGGGGAATTGCGACGGATGCTCCACCTCGCCCTCGGGAAAGCGGCACCGCGACTGGGCCGCCACTTGAGTTGAGGGAATCCCGTTTTCAGGCGGTTCCCATCTTATGATGCCGTCCTGTCGTACTTCATGAGGGCGACGCATGGGATGCGCTGTTAGACGGGAATTTGATTCCTGTCATACATGCCCCCGGATCGGAACGGCGGCCACGGGAATGCTCAGGTGCCAGTGCGGGAAAGGTTTCCCGCTTCAAACCATA
>CAMLOZ010000517.1 GCA_946481625.1 uncultured Haloferula sp.
TAGAGGCGGACGAGGATCTGGATTTCTCAGGTGCCGGTCACGGGATCGTCGTCCCTGCCTTCACTGCCGATGACTACGCGGCGGATTTCGAAATCACCCTCCCCCCCGGACGCGGCTTTGCCCGCGCTCGGAGGCACTAGGCTTGCTGGCATCGCGCGTGGTTGCCGTCCGATCGGCTGGCCGTCAGCGAGGGGACGGCGGGTCTCCGCGGCGGCAATTGTCACCCGGCATGGATCTGGATCACTTCCTTGGCCAAGGTGCTGCCAAGTGCCGGGAACTGGCTGCGGGCGGAATGCCCGCGCCACGTGGCCCAGGCATCCTGCCCGGTGTCCCGCCTGAAGATGACCGGAGGCGGGGCCGGTCTCCGGATTAATTTTTAGATTTCCGTCAAGGTAGGAGGCTGGGGAATCATTCTGCTATTGATGAATGTCAATGGTCCCGCGCCACAGGAGCACACGCTGCAGGTGCAGCGTTTGTTCGTGGAGCATCATATGCGGATCCAAGGCTTCGTGTTCGCGCTGCTCCCGGATTTCGCGCTGGCGGATGATGTGGTGCAGGAGACGTTTTTGACGGTCACCCGGAAGGCTCACAAGTTGGAGCTGGGCACCGACTTTCTGAAATGGGCGAAGACCACCTCTGGCGGAACCCGGGTCCTGGTAGGGCCAAAGGCCGAGGGGAAGGAGTAGGTCCGACTGAAACGATCAACATCCTCACGGCCCTATGCGTCCGCATAGCCCACCGGCATGGGGCACGCCGAACGTGCGCGACGACGGCCGCGGCTTCGATGTCGCGGAGCGGGTCGGCAAAGGCTTCGGCATCATGCAGGCACGAGCGGGGCGCCGCGCGCGGGGGCAGCCTTACGATTGACAGCCGGCCCGGAAAAGGCACTGAAGTTTCCGCGACTCCACCCACATGAAAAACCCAATCCGCCTCATCGTCGCCGACGATCACCCGTCGCTGCTGGCCGGACTGGTCGCCATTCTGGAGCGCCAGCCCGACCTGAAAGTCATCGCCGAAGCGAGCAGCGGCCGCGAGGTGGTGGAGTCGAAGGAAACTGCCGACGTTTACATCCTCGACCTGCGGATGCCGAACGGCGACGGCGTGGAAACGATCAAGGCGCTGGTCGCCCGCGATCCTGCGGTCAAGGTGCTGGTGCTCACGACCTACGACAACGAGGAGGACATTTTCCACGCGCTCGAGGCCGGCGCGCGCGGCTACCTGCTCAAAGACACAACCAAGGAGGAAATCGTCGAAGCCGTCCGCCGCGTCTATCAAGGGGAGCGCTATCTGCCCCAAGCGATCGCCGCGCGTCTTGCGGACCGCTTGATCCGGCCGCAACTGACGCCGCGCGAGATCGACGTGCTGCGCCTCGCTTCCCGGGGACGGACGAACAAGGAGATGGCGTCGGCAATGTTCATCTCCGAGGAGACGGTGAAGTCGCACATGAAGTCGCTGTTCCTCAAGCTGGGCGTGCACGACCGCACCCAGGCGGTGGCGGTGTCGATCCAGCGCGGTTTGATCCGGCCGGACCTTCCTTGATCGGATGAGTTCAATTCCCGTCGTCCTGGTCCGTGCCATGGACGGGCGCGAGCGTGACAGCCCCGCGCGGATCGTCTTCCGCCAACGTCGAGTGTGGCGCGGAACGAGTGCGGCCGGACCGCTTCCACGCGGAACCCGGTACTAACAGGCCCGCCCGGGTGGGCGTGGTTGTGGGTTTGGGTTTTCCAACGGACGGATCAAGGTCTGATCGACCCCATCCAAGGATCGCCAACAAACGGTGCAGATGCCGTTACCGCGCCGAGGAGTGGTTTTGCTCTCCCCTGATCGGGTGGCGGGGAAATCACTCCATGGCGCAATGGCACCGGATGGCGTGGTTGTGGTGTGATGAAGGAACCTCGATTGCCGGAAACCCAAATTCCCCGGCGCGGGCGAAACCCGAAGCCATGAACAACCACCATGCATCCCGCGACAGGGAGCCGGGGAGGAACACGTCCGCGCCAAGCCGGGCGATGGGCCCCCATGCATCCGTCATCGACATCGTCGCCGCCGCCCACGCTCCGAATCCCGCCGGCATCTGCAACCGGCAAACCAACGCCACCCGCCCATGAAAACCATCCTTCGCAAGGCCATCCTTCTGGCGATGGCCGTGGGCGCGGCCGGCGGCCTGTCCGCGCAATCCTTGACCCGCCTCAACTCGGCACCGGTTCCGGAACCGGACGACCTTTCCCAACTTTCCACCACCGGCAACGTCGCGTGGCCGGACGGGCTCAACTATTTCACCGACAACAGCGCTCCCGCCGCCCAGACCTTCACTACCGGGGCCAGCGCGATGAAGCTCAAGTCGGTCGCCATCAAGACCGCTGGCTTGAATTCCGGCGGTGGTTACGGCACGCCCGTGAGCACGCCGACCTACCACCTGCGCCTCTACTCGGTCAGCGGCGGCACGGCGACGCAGCTCATCGTATTCAGCGCTCCGAATCCCGGCTTCACCGACGGCGACTGGCTGCAATGGTCGGGGATCAACGTCCCGCTGGAGGCGAACAAGACGTATGCGTTTTCATTCGGGGTCAAACCGGACAATGGCGGCTGGGCCGCGCTGGCCGTGGCCTCGGGTGCCTACGCCGGAGGGGAAATCTCGCTCATTCCCATCGACGGCGGCACCGTTTCCACCGGCACCAGCCACAGCTACGACGCCACGTTTTCGCTGGGCCTGGAGCCGATCGGAAGCGTGCCCGCCAGCATGCCCCTGCCGATGCCCTCCTACGGGTGGAACCTGGGCAACACGCTGGAATCCACGTGGGGATACCAAAGCTGGAGCCCGAAGGTGTTCTACGCCGCCGCCAACGCCGGATTCAATACCGTCCGGATCCCGTGCGCGTGGAACCACAACTCAACCAACGGGCAGATCAACCCCGCCTTCCTGGCCGAGGTGAAGCAGGCCGTCGATACCGCCCTCGCCTGCGGCATGCACGCCATGATCAACATCCACTGGGACGGCGGCTGGCTGGAAAACAACATCACCGACACGGTGGATCCGGCCATCGACGCGAAGATGCACTCCTATTGGACGCAGATCGCGACCGCCTTCGCCGGCTACGACAACCGCCTGCTCTTTGGCGGCGCGAACGAACCGAACGTGGACAGCCCCGCGGAGATGCAGACGCTGATGGCTTACTACCAGACCTTCATCAACGCGGTGCGCGGTGTCGGCGGCAACAACAGCGACCGCTGGTTGGTGCTGCAAAGCGTCTCGGCCCCGTCGTGGATGAATTACCTGCCAGCCGACCCGACCGCCGGCCGATTGATGGTGGAGTATCATTACTACAATCCCTCGCAGTTCGCATTCCTGTCGAGCGACGTGGAGTGGGGGAACATGTTCTACTTCTG
>CAMLOZ010000518.1 GCA_946481625.1 uncultured Haloferula sp.
CGGGTGGAGACCGTCCCGGCGGCTTCTGCCGTCGCCGCTTGCAGCTCGAGCACCCCGACACGAACCACCGGGGCAATCCGCGAATTCCTGTCGAGCAAGGACTTCAACCTCCACATCAAGGCATCGGCCTCGCCAGCTTCACGGTTGGCAAGAAGCATCAAGCCAACCAAGCATTGCGCTTCGATCCAAGCCTCGGTCTCATCCCTCCCATCGTAGAGCTCGGCCGCTCTCTCGGCGGCTTCGAGCGCCTTCACATGATCGGCCTGTTGGTATCTAGCCTGCGCTTCGATTTCCAAGGCCTTTCTCTTCGTCACCCGGTCATCCAGCGCATCCTCTTGCAGACGCAAGGCATCGAAGACCGCCTCCTCGTGGCCGCCCGAGATTAATTTGGCCTGAGCGGAGAGAAGGGGATCGCTCCCGGCCGAAGCCTCATCAAGAAGATTGCCGATGGTATCGCGATCCACCCCGCATCGCCAGGCAATCTGCTCTTCGATCTCCGCCGGGGGAATCGTCGCGGGCTCGCGCCCGAAGCAGACCTCGGAACTTATGAAGCGCCGGTATTCCGCATGGATCCGATGCGCCAGGTCCGCCCTTCGATTCGCCGCAAGCTCCGTTTGCTCCGCCTTCTTGAATCCAGAGGCCTTCCACAAAAGCCATGCGGATCCGGCAAGCGCCCCGATGAAAAAAAACGTGCACCAAACCAATCCCCGCAAACCGATCGAAGGCATCCGCATCGCCGTCATTTCAAATCATGCAACGCGGCCCTCGAAATCCCAAATTGGCTTTCCCGAAAGAAAAAGCCCCGCCCGGCGGACACCGGACGGGGCTGAAGATTGACGGCGATCAGAACTCCTTCCCGGCCTTCACCCCGCCGTAGTGGCCTTCGGTCTCGCTGCCGAAGCGGCCTTCATACTCGAGCCCGAGGTTCCAGCCGTTGTCGAAGTAATAGCTCAGGCTGGCACCGACCACGGCGATGTCCTCGTCGCGGCTGTCCACCGGCAGGCCGAAGAGCGTGGTATTGCCGTCCTCGAATTCATGTTCCCAGGCAGCGCGGACCTGCGGTACCCAGTAGCCGTTCGACCCGCGCTTCTTCCAGGAAATCTGATAGCCGAGGATGGAGACCAGCGAGTCGATGTCCTGCTCGCCGAAGAAGGTCGCTCCGGGACCGAGCTCCGTGTAGGCATCCACCGTCCCGGTGATGTAGCGCAGGCCGGCGTAGGGACCGTGGACCACGCTCTCCTCGCCGAAGTTCACGCCCATGTTGAATTCGAGCGTGTTCGTGTCGACGTCCGGCGAGCCGGTGGCGATGCCGCCGCCGGTATTGCGGCGGATGTCGTAGGAGTGCATCCCGTAGGAATACATCAGGTCCGCCCAGAAGTCGGCGTAGCCGAACGCATCCGTGCGGTAGTAGGAAATATAAGGGCTGATCGAGACGGAATCGATATCGGCGCTGCCGACACTCCCCATCTCCAGATCGCCGCTCGCAGCACCGACGGCCACGCCCACGCTCCACTCGCGGTTGATGTGATGTTCCACTCCCACGCTTCCGCCGAAGACATCGAGCGAAGTCTCCGCGGCACCGCTCACCACCTGCGGGGCCCCGACACCATACTCGTCATACTTGTCATACTTGTCGTATTTCTTCTTTTTGCCGCGCTGGCGGAAGCTCTGCCCGTCCTTATCTTCGGAATAGAAGAATAGCGAACCGTAGACTTCCCACTTGTTCGGCTTGGGAACGGCGATCGACGATACTTTCGCTCCGCCCTTGGCGGAAAGACCACCCTTCGCACTACCTGCGGAGGGCGCATAGGAAGGCTCTTCCACGAGACGGGAACCGGGCCGGATCCCGGCGCGATGTGCCGCCAGACGGCCTCCCACATCGTGCGTGGAAGCCCAAGCCATGCCGAGCGCGCTGCTGTTCACGGCCGAGGAGGCCGCGGACCGGTTGTCCGGATAGCAGGGGTCGGGCACCTCACCGGCGTGGGCCAGTGTACTTCCAGCCATCGCAACGGCAAAGAAACGCAAATATTTTGCGGCGGGGGTATTCATGGGGGGTCGGGGGTGAACCGCCGCGTGGGGATACACGGCGAGGGGTGGGTAGGGCCTAACAATGGGAGAAGGCAGGATACCGGACAAGAAAAGATTATCCGCATACGAAACCCTGATATTTAGGATTTCTTAATATCCTACCGCCGACCCGTTGACAATCCAATCTTCCCATCTACCCCTCATATGACCCGCCGACGGTTAACCTACGCGATTGCGTGAAGTCCGTACTCCTTAGTAAATACGCCCGGTGACCTCCGGGAGCCTTTCTTGACCGTCCCGTCCCGGTCCCTAGGCTCGCCGGGTGAGTTCCGAAGAGTCAGCCGCGGTCCCCCTCCGCTTCGATTGCCCGGCATGCGGGGTGATCTTGACGGTACCCGCCGCAGCAGCCGGGGTCCAAGGGCCCTGCCCCCGCTGTTGGCAAGAGATCATCAGTCCGGATCCGGTCCGGCACCTCCCGGCAATGCTCCCGGCCGTCCCGGTCCAACCACCGCCTCCCGAGCCTGTCGCCCCGGAGCCGCCTGCACCTGTCGCCCCCGCTCCCCCGCCCGTGGCTTCCGAGCCGTTGGCGACCGCGCCGGTGGCGACCGCGCCGGTCGAAGTCCCCCGCGAAGCCGATCCGCTGCCTCAAACCAAAATCGCCGAGCCGGTCCGCTTGGGGCGGGTGGCGGTGTGGCTCGCCAGCGTCGCCATCTTCTCCGCGGGAGGCTTCTACCTGGGGATGCTCCATCGCAGCCAAACCCAGCAGGCTTCCATTCCCTCCCCCTCGGCCGCGGAGCCCCCCGCCCCGACGCAGCCGCCCCTCCCTGTCCCCGCTCCTTCCCCGCCTGGAATCACAGACGAGCAACCCGACCCCACCCCTCCCCCGCTTCCTCCGGAACCCGTGAAGCTCGATGCGGACTCGACCCTCAAGGCATTCCTCGAAGCGCCCGACTGGCAGACCCGAGCCAAGCACGTGTTGGTGCCGGACCAGGTTCGCGGGTTGATGGAAAAGCACGCCGCCCAATCGGGCGACGGCCCCATCGCCGTGACCGCGGTCACCCTCGACGACCTCCAGGACGCGAACTACCTCTACAAGGTTCGCACGGCTGAGATGCCCGATGGTTTTCCGGTGGCGCTCGTGGCCACGGACCAGGGTCCCAAAGTCGATTGGGAAGCCTTCGTCGGCTTCCACGACGATCATTTCCGCAAGTTCGCCGAAGGCCCCGCCGACCGCAGCGGCATCTTCCAACTCCTGGTGAAACCCGATCCCGCGGAAAACGAAACCGGTTCGCACTTCCAGCGCTTCCGTCTGAACGTCCCGATGCCCGATCGCGAGCAACTCGCTT
>CAMLOZ010000519.1 GCA_946481625.1 uncultured Haloferula sp.
GGTGAAGGCCACAACCTCCAGGAGCACTCCATCGTGCTCGTCCGCGGCGGTCGTGTGAAAGACCTTCCCGGTGTCCGTTACCACATCGTCCGTGGTTCGCTCGACACCCTCGGCGTCGACAAGCGTCGCCAGAGCCGTTCGAAGTACGGTGCCAAGCGTCCGAAGCCGGGCCAGGCCGCCGCTGCTCCTGCCAAGGGTGGCAAGAAGAAGTAATCCCGCGTCGAAAGCCTTAATCTTTTCCGACCATGTCACGCCGCAAGCGCACTTTCCACAAGCCCGATCGCCGGGACTCCCGCTACGACAGCTCCCTCGTCGGTCACCTGATTTCCAAGGTGATGGTCGACGGCAAGCGGTCCCTCGCGGAACGCATCGTCTACGCTGCCATCGATAAGGCCAGCGAAGGCGTCGATACCGTTGACCCGCTCGAAGTCGTCACCCGCGCGATCGAGAACGCCAAGCCCCGCGTGGAAGTGAAGAGCCGCCGTGTCGGTGGCGCGACCTACCAGGTGCCGCTTGAAGTCGCCCCGGATCGTTCCGAGTCCCTCGCCCTGCGCTGGATCGTCGGTTACGCCCGCGGCCGCAAGGGCACCCCGATGCACGTGGCCCTCGCCAACGAGCTGAAGGACGCCGCCAACAACCAGGGCTCCTCCGTCCGCAAGCGCGACGACGTTCACAAGATGGCCCAGGCCAACCGCGCCTTCGCCCACTTCCGCTGGTAACCATTCCAACGGGGCTTCCGGCCCCATCCCGCCATGTCTTCCAATCCCAACAGTCCTGATCGTCCGTATCCGCTTGAGCGGACGCGGAACATTGGGATTGCGGCGCACATCGACGCCGGGAAGACCACGCTTACGGAGCGCATCCTCTTCTACACGGGGATGATCCACAAGATCGGCGAGGTGCACGATGGTGCCGCCACGACCGATTGGATGGAGCAGGAGCGCGAGCGCGGGATCACGATCACTTCCGCCGCCGTGACCACCAAGTGGTTCCAGCGCGAGGAAGCGGACGTGACCAAGCTGTTCCCGAAGGAAGAGCAGCGCATCAACATCATCGATACCCCCGGCCACGTGGACTTCACGGCCGAGGTCGAGCGCTCCCTGCGCGTGCTCGATGGCGCGATCGTCGTCTTCTGCGGCGTCGCCGGGGTGCAGCCCCAGACCGAAACGGTCTGGCGGCAGGCGACCAAGTATCACGTGCCACGGATCGTGTTCGTCAACAAGATGGACCGCATCGGCGCGAACTTCGACAGCGTCTTCCACGAGGTGAAGGACAAGCTCGGCGCGAATGCCGTGCGCATCCTGATCCCGATCGGTGCCGAGGATCACCTCAGCGGCCAGATCGACGTGGTGAACCAGAAGGAGATCCACTTCAACGACGACGACAAGTTCGGCTCGACCTACGAGGTCCGCGAACTCAGCGTCGACCAGAAGGAGATCGCCGAACAGGCCTACACCGAACTGGTCAGCACCGTTGCCGACGTGGACGACCAGCTCGGCGAGAAGTTCCTCATGGAGGAGCCGATCTCGAAGGAGGAGCTCAAGCAGGCCATCCGCCGCGCCACCATCGCGAACAAGCTGGTGCCCGTCGCCGGTGGTTCCGCCTTCAAGAACAAGGGCGTCCAATACCTCATCGACGCCGTCGTCGACTACCTCCCGAGCCCGCTGGACATCCCGGCGGCGATCGGCATGGACCCGGACAACGAGGAGCACAAGATCGAGGTCCACACGAGCGACAACGAGAAGTTCTGTTCCCTCGCCTTCAAACTCTGGGCGGACAAATTCGTCGGCAAGCTCATCTTCTTCCGCGTCTATTCCGGTGTCATCAAGAAGGGCGACACGGTTTACAACCCGCGGACCCGCCGCTCCGAGCGGGTCGGCCGCCTGATCCAGATTCAGGCGGACGAGCACAAGGACATCGATGCTTGTTACGCCGGCGACATCGCCGCGATGGTCGGGCTCAAAAACGTCACCACCGGTGACACGCTCGCCAAAGAGGGCTACGACGTCGTTCTCGAACCTCCCACTTTCCCGGATCCCGTCATCTCCATGGCGGTTGAGCCGAAAACCAAAGCCGACCAGGAAAAGCTCGCCAACGCGCTGAGCCGGCTTTCGGAAGAAGACCCCACCTTCCAGGTCAAGACCGACGAGGAAACCGGTCAGACCATCATCTCGGGCATGGGCGAACTCCACCTGGAGATCATCGTCGACCGCCTGAAGCGCGAATTCAAGGTGGAGGCCAATACCGGCGCTCCCCAGATCGCCTACCGCGAGACCATCACCGCCGAAGCCCCGGGCGAAGGCAAGCTGGTCAAGCAGTCCGGCGGCCGCGGCCAATACGGCCACGTGCGCCTGGCGGTCCGACCGAACGAAAAGGGCAAGGGCCTGACGATCGAGAACAAGATCGTCGGCGGCGAAATCCCGAAGGACTTCCACAACGCCGTCTTCAAGGGCGTGCGCGAAGCGATGACCAACGGCATCATCGCCGGCTACCCGGTGATCGACGTCCACGTGGACGTGCTCGGCGGATCCTTCCACGAAGTCGATTCCAACGAGAACGCCTTCACGATGGCCGCGATCTTCGCGGTGAAAGACGCTTTCAAGAAGGCCAAGGCCATTCTTCTCGAGCCGATCATGGCCGTGGAAGTCTCCACCCCGGATGACTACCAGGGCGATGTGATGGGCGATCTGAGCCGCCGCCGCGGCCAGATCCAGAACACGGAAAGCAAGGGCAAGCTGTCGGTTATCCGCGCCAATGTCCCGCTCAAGGAAATGTTCGGCTACTCCACCGCCGTCCGCACGCTCTCGTCCGGCCGGGCTTCCTACTCGATGACCCCCTCGCACTTCGAACAAGTGCCGGGAAATATCGTCGCCGAGATCGTCACCGACCGCGGCCACTAAATCTTACCCAACATCTCAAACCAATCCACCGCCATGGAAAACCAGAAGATCCGCATCCGCCTGCGCGCTTTCGATCACCGCGCCATCGACCGTTCCGCCGCGGAGATTGTCGAAACCGCCAAGCGCACCGGTGCCAAGGTGGCCGGCCCGATCCCGCTTCCGACCCGCATCGAGAAGTTCTCCGTGAACCGCTCCGTGCACGTGAACAAGAAGTCCGCCGAGCAGTTCGAGATCCGCACCCACAAGCGCGTGCTCGACATCGTCGATCCCACCGCCCGCACCGTCGATGAGCTCAAGAAGCTCAACCTGCCCGCCGGTGTCGATATCGCCATCCGCATCTGAGATCCGGGATTTCGTCTCTCTTCTCTCATCCTTCTAATCTCTTATCTCACTTCCGCCATGTCTCTCGGACTTCTCGGCAAAAAGCTCGGTATGACCCGCCTCTTCGATGAGAAGAGCCAGGCCATGAT
>CAMLOZ010000520.1 GCA_946481625.1 uncultured Haloferula sp.
ATCACCGCCGCAGCCAAGCGCATGCACCTCACCCAGCCCACCCTCAGCCGCCAGGTGAAGGCGCTGGAGGAGGAACTCGGCGTGGAACTCTTCACCCGGGGTGCCCATTCCGTCAACCTCACCCCTGCCGGCAGCGTGCTGCTCGAAGAAGGCCGCAAGCTCCTCGAGCGCGCCGAGCGTGTCGTCAAACAAGTCCGGGCGACGGCCGAGGGCGAACCGCTCCGCATCGGGTACGCCCCCTCGCTGGCCGGCTCCCTCCTCGGCCACGCCCTCGAACGCTTCTCGCAAATCCACCCCCGCGTCCGAGTCCAGCTTTCCGACTGCTCCAGCGCCGAAATGCGCCATGGCCTGATTCAGGGAACCCTCGATGTGGTGGTGACCGTGCCCTGGGAAGGCGACACGCAAGCCGTGCAGTGGACCACCATCCGCCGTCACCGCATGGGCCTCGCCCTGCCGGAAGCCCATCCGCTCGCGAAGAAAGCGAAGATCCCGCTCGCCGACTTGGATGGCCAGAAGCTCCTCCTCTATTCCCGCACCGACTACCCGGAATACTGGCAGGCCGTTACCCGCCTGTTCCGCGAGAACGGCCTGCAGGCCAAGGTGGCGGGGGAATTCGACGGCATTACCAGCCTCGGTGCCGCGCTGGCGGCCGGCCTGGGAGTGGCCTTCGTCGCGATCGGCACCCGCTTGGAGCGGGTCGTGACCCGCCCCTTGGACCCCGAGCCGGAGCCGGTCTGCGTGGCCGCCGGCACTCCCCTCGGCCGCGACATATCTCCGGTGGTTGAGGTCTTCGTCGGCGAGATCCGTGCCGTGGCGGCGGAGGAGGAAAAGGGAAACGCCTGATTCACGATCTGTTTGATGCCCCCGGTCCGGGCACGGACCGTGCTGCAAACCGCATGAATCCGTGGAAAAAGACCGCCAGCTCCAGGGTCAAAGTCAATTTCCCGCTCGCGAAACTCGGAAACACCATGTAACTACGTTCCTGTGACTGGTTTTGCCCAGCCCGTGCGGTTCCCCCGTGATTCCGATGCCGGATTCGCGCTCGTGGCCTGCATGTTCATGCTGGTCCTCATGATGACCATCGCGCTCGCTCTGCTCGGCTTGTCGTCGATCGAGTTGAGGAAGTCCCGGGCTCAGGACTATGCCGCCGTCGCGCGGACGAATGCCCGCATGGCTCTGGTCAAGGCCATCGGCCAGCTCCAGAAATCAGCCGGCCCCGACCAACGGGTCACCGCGACCGCCGAACTGCTCGGTGATGCCACTCCCCACCCTCACTGGACCGGCGTCTGGCGCACCACCCGCGCCGATGGCACGCCTTTCCTGACCCGCGATGACTTGAGCGGCGGACTCAAGGATACCCGCTTCGTCGATCCCGCCAATTCAGGAAGCGCAGCCTTCGAATGGCTCGTGAGCGGCGACGAGAGGGACCCGGCCAAGGACGACCTCGAGGATCCCGTCGTGATGATGAGGAGCCATGATACGGTTCTCGATCCCAGCCCGCTTGTCGAAGTCTCCAAACTCAAGGTGGCTGGCGACACCGGGAAGACGAGCGGACACGTCGCATGGTGGACCGCCGACCTCGGAGTGCGGGCCAATGTCGGAACCCACGACCCCCGCGCCACCGTGGAAGCATCGCGCTCCAGTCCTTCCAATGGCGGGCTCTATCGGGTGATGACCTCGCAGGCCGCCGATCTGGCGATGATGTCCGGCTTCGGCGAATTGGAGGAAAACGAGGACCGTCTGATGGCCACCGCGGGCACCGCCGCCCTCACCGCCGCCGGACCGGAGTGGACCCGCGAACACGCTTTCGATTTCACCGTGGACTCGCGCGGCGTGCTTGCCGATGTCGCGGGAGGCGGGCTGAAACGCGATTTGACCGCCTATCTCGCGAGCTCGGGAACCATCCCGCCCAGGTCCGGCGTCGCCGGCCTGTCCGACGACGATTCGCTCGTGGGTGTCGAGGCCGACCAGCACAAGAGCGCCACTCCGGTGCGCCATGCGAAGACCGGCCCGCGCTTCGGGCTGCTGAGGGATTGGGCCCGCGCCTCGGTCGGCTTCGCCGCCAGCAATGTCGCCTCCAACCTGCCGGAACTGGACAATTCCCTGGCCTTGGAGAGCCGCACCCGCGCCCTCTGCAACGAGACCGCCGTCAAGCTCTCGGGTAACCGTCGTTCCTCGCTCCAGCCCGTTCTGGTGGAAGCGACGAACTACACCCAGATGAGCAGCTTCGTCATCCGGACCACCCCGACCACCCTCTATCAGCTGCGCCAGCTCATGTATCCGCGGGTGGTTCTTTGGAATCCCTACAATGTCGGCCTCTCTTCCGAGCGGATGATCGTGATGATCCAGGGGAACGGCCGGCAGGAGATGTGGACGGAGAACAGCAACGGAACCCTCAGCCAATGGCTGAATTTCGAGGGCGGGCGCAGCACCTCCTTCAACGGCCCCGGCGGGATCACCGGCTCGGAGGGCTACAACGACCCCTACATGGGCTCGTATTACTTCAGCATCCCGGCCACCGAATTCAAGGCGGGCGAATGCCTCGTGTTCTCGCCCGCCCGCTCCGCGGAGTACGACGGCCTCAGCGTCTATCACCCGGGATCCTACGATCTCTCTCGTAACGAACTGAGCTGCTCCGTCGCTCCCGATCCCAGCCGCTCCTACTATGTTTCTGGTAGCGACATCGGCGGCGGCACCTCCTATCGCGCGCTGAAGTTCTGGTACGCACCCACGCCGGCATGGGGTGGCGGCGTGCTCAATCAGAGCGATGACACCCGTGTCGTCATGAAGAGCCTGGGCAATTCCTCGGGTGTGAGCTTCGAGGCCTTCGATGCATTGCCGCAGGTTTCGGTGTTGTCGGCTTCCCTCCAGTTCGGCGCGGGCAGGGAGCCGCGCATCGCGTGGAGCAACTACGAGCGGATGCCGATGCAATTGCTCTCCCGCGCCGATCCCAAGCCGACCACGATTCCGAACGTGCGCACCCGCGAAGGCATCCGGCTGCGCTGGTTCCGCGAGCACCCCTCGAATCTGGTGAACTCCGGACCGCTCCGGGGTACCGCCCATTTCGAAGACGCACTGCTCGCGAACTGGAACCCGCGGGCCTCCTACATCATCCGCTCTCCTTGGGACAATGTCGGCGGAACGCTTGCGGTCCAAGGTGCCGGCGGCGGACCCTATTTCTTCGGCGCCTACACTCGCGACCTCTACGACCAGGCGGTGAGCTGGGGCGAGCAGGCACCCGTGCCGCGGGACGGGAAGTATCACGGCAATCCCTTCGGCACGCCCCAGGAAGGCGCGGAGCGCTACATCCTCTTCGATGTGCCCCGGAATGAAACCGGCGTCGTTTCCCTCGCCCAGCTCCA
>CAMLOZ010000521.1 GCA_946481625.1 uncultured Haloferula sp.
TTGGGAGCGGAGTTTCGCCGCGGCATTCTCCATTCGCACCGCACGCTCCGACCATGTCTCGAGGCTGCCCGGAACGGACTTGCCACGGTTCATCTCCGCCTCGCCGCGGGCCCGGGATGCCTCGGACTGGGCGCTGATATAAAGGCTGCGGAATTCCCGCACGTCTTCACGCAATCCTTCCAAGCGGGGATCTTCCGATTCCGTCTTCGGCTTTTTCGAGGGCTTGCTCCCGGACTTCGGCTTCTTCTCGGCCAGCTCGGCTTGCGGCGCGTTCTTCTGGTCCACGAAGCGGTTGTGGCGATCCTGGCGGGCCCTCTCTTCTTCCAAAGCCCTCGCCACCTCGTCGCGGGTCCACTGGAAACGCTCGTGCCAGGAAGGATCGAGTTCGTCCGGCAACAAACGGGAGGGCCCCTGATCGTGGCGGATCTCGACTCCCGCGGCGGAAACCTTGCGGATGACCACGTTCTTGTAAACCCGTCCGGTGCGGGACTTCAGTTCGGCCATCTCCTCACCGGTGGCAGCCCCGCGGACCTGCTGACGGTAGCGGCTGCGATATTCGTCGAGAGCGACGCTGGCACCAGCCAGTTCAGCAGCGGCGGCATCCTTTTCGGCCCGTAGATTTTTCAGCCGTGCTTCGCCGGCCCGGACCGAAGCCGCGATTTCATCGACCGAGTTCCCTTGGGCCGAGAGCGGCTCGCAGTGCTTCCTCCAGTGTTCGCGCGCGGCTTCAAGACGGGATTTGATCGTGTCCAGTTCCACCTTCTCGTCACGGATGGTCTCCTGCAACGATATCCGGTTGCTTGAAAAGCTGAAGCGCTTGTCTGCCAGCAGGGAAAAGAAAATGCCGGCGAACACGAGAACGATGATTCCGACGAGGAAACCGATCATTCCCGAGTTATCATTGGTATTGAACTGGTCCATGAGGAGGAGGAGTCAGGAGAAGATGGGACACGAGACCAGCAGCGCGACCCGGCTGCCCCGGGTTGCCATACCGGAAAGACAACCCGGGCACCGCTGCATCATCCCGTGGCACGGGACGACGGACGACAAGCGGGGAGTTCCGTATCAGGGCTGGGAGGGAGCGGTCTGCTGCTTTTCGGCGAGCTCCTTTTTCAACTTCACGATCTCCGTCTTGATCGCATCGACTTCGCGCTCCAAGACCGCAATCTCGCGCTTGTTCGTCGTGATCTGCCGTTCGAAGTTGCGGATATCGTTGCGGTTGGCGGAAACCTTGTTTTCAGCGGAGCGGAGAGCCTCCTTGATCTGCGGGGTCTTGTTGATGCCTTGGGAACGACGACCCGCACGGTCCGCCGCCTTGGCCTGCTCTTCCGCCAGTTCGGCGCGGATACGGTCCACGCGGCCGAGGAGCGTGGGCTCTGCCGATTTCGCATCCTGAATGCCGGCGTGCGCCTTCTCCATCTGTTCGGTGAGTTCGCGGACCTTCTCCAGCTTGTCCTGACCCTTCTTGGCAAGATTCGCGATCTCCACGTTGTCGGAGAGATTTTCAAAGGTCTTGTCCTCGTGCTTGGCCGCTGCAGTCTTCTTGTTCTCGTCGAACTGGAAGCGGTCCTGGAGTGCCAGCGGAAGATCGGAACTGTCGATGCGGCGCTTGCCTGTTTCGTCCGTGATCTCCATGCCGATGTGGCTCACCTTGGTGATGATCACCTTGGAGAACTTGCGGCCCGAGAGACACTGGAGGTCACCGATCTCCTCGCCTTCCGCGGCGGCCCACTCGGACTGCCGGTAGGCATCCTTGTATTCCTCCCACTTGGCGAGCGCTGCTTCGCTCGCCGCCTTGGCCTCGTCGCGCTCGGCGGCCACTTCCGCAAGGCGCTTGGTGCCGAGTTCGGCGCGGACCTTCAGTTGACTGAGTTGCTGTTCCTTCTCCTTGAGGCGCTTGCCTTCCTCGATCTGCTGCTTGAACGAGGCGATCTGCTGTTTGTTGCTGTCGATCAGCATCCCTTGGTCGCGAATGACGGCCTCGATTTTCTTGCCGCCGCCCTGCATCCCTTCGTCAAAGACGAAGATGTAGAGAGTGCCGAAGCCCACGAGGACGAGGAGAGCCAGCAGGGTACCGATGACACCGGGGCCACGGCTGCTGGTAAGGAGGTCGGAAAAGCCCATGATAGAGGGGAGGTTGACGGGTCGAAATCAGCGGACGATATACTTGCGGCGGTAGGCCTCGTGATCTTTTTCGATCTGGGCTTTCTCCTTCTGAAGCGACGCGATTTCCTGCTCCAGCTTGGCAATCTCTTCCTGCTGCAGTTCCGAGTCGTGCTTCATCTTGGCGATCTCCGAAGTACGATCGGGCGGAAGCTGGGCGATCTTTTCCTGAAGGATCTTCAGTTCGCCATCGAGCAAACGGATCTCCGCCTTTTGTTCCTCGCGCTTGCGCACGAGTTCGGGATCATCGCCACAGGAGCTAACAGCCAGGGAGGTCAAAAGCAGCGCCAAAGCACGCAGCCATCGGGTGTTGGTCAGGATCTTCATCTGAGGTCAAAAAGAGTTGCAAGTGCTGCCGGAAGGCCTGAACAGCGGGGTCACGCGCGGGGTATAGCCACAACCTCCGCCGGACACCTGCCCCGCAAAGGCACGGGCATAGTTGCCGGTGAATACCGGCGAGCAGCTACTGGATGGATAGTAATAATAATTCCGCGGATAGCGGGAATATCGATAAGAATAGCCGGGATACCAAACCGTATTCCCGCGGCTGCCGAAGGCACGCGCCCTCTCGCGTAGCGGACTGGTCGACTCCTTCGCCGCAAGGCTGGTGGAATACGCTTCAGAGCGCGCGCGGGCGGAAGCAACGATCCGGTCGGTCTCGCGCTCCGCGGCTTCCAATTCGTCCTTCTTGCGCTGGGCGTTCAAGACCACCATACGGTCCTCTATGTATGCCTCATAAGCACGGGCTGTGGTCCGTTCCTGCTCCAAGGCGGCACGGGCGGCGACCGTATCGAGACCGAAGTCGTCGTGGAGTTCCGGGCTCACCTGGGTAGCGGAAAGACGCGCCGAACCCTCGGAATGGCGGAATTCGATCCCGACATCCGTGACACGGGTGATGGTCACGTCTTCATAGGCCCGACCGCTGGGACCCGGGAAAGTCGCGAAGTTCCGTCCCACCGCGGCGGCACGGGTGGCGGCAATCCAGTTCTGCCGCTCGGCGGCGGTCGCCGTCGCGATGTTCTCAACATCGGAACGAAGAGCTGCGGCGCTGCCCCGGAGTTCGGCCAGAAGCGCCTCGTTTTTGGCCATCCGCACCTTGAGGGCGGCATGTTCCCGGAGGACGCCCTCTTCACCGAGGCGCAGCTTCTGCAACTTGATCAATCCCGGCTTCAGCGCGACGCCGGATTGTTT
>CAMLOZ010000522.1 GCA_946481625.1 uncultured Haloferula sp.
CATCCCACCCCCCAAGGCATCGCCAAGGTCGTCCTTCCCCGCCTCAAATCGATGCTCTCCGGCGAAAAGCCCTGAGAAAATTCACTCCCCCTCCGCCTTCTCCTCCACCGCCTCCGCCTTCGGCACCTCCTCTTCCTTCTGCTCCGTCGCCGCCGGCTCTTCCTTCTGCTCCGTCTTCTCCAGCGCCGCGACCACCAGCTCCGCCGCTTTCTTCGCCGATGCCGGATTCTGGCCGGTCACCAGCCTTCCATCGGCCACCGCATTCTCCGCGAAATTCTCCGCCGCGACATGCGTCGCCCCCGCTTCCTCAAGCTGGGTCTGCAACAGGAACGGCACCACCGCCGCCAATCCCACCGCCTCTTCCTCGTCGTTGGTGAAGGCCGCCACCTTCTTCCCCTTCACCAGCGCGGTGCCGTCCGTGAGCTTCACATCCACCAGCGCCGCGGGACCGTGGCACACCGCGCCGACCACCCCTCCATCCTCATAAATCGTGGCCGTCAGCCGGTTGATGTCCTTGTTGCCGCGGAAGTCCCACATCGTGCCGTGCCCGCCCGCGAAAAACACCGCGGAGAAATCCGCCGGGTTCACCCCGCTCAGGGAGATCGTTTCCTTCACCCCGAGCGTCGCGTTCTTCTCCTCCCCGGAGCCGAATTTCTTCCAGAAGACGGCGTTTGCCCCGTCCTTCTCGTCGTAGCTCTTCGGATCGAGCGGCGCGAATCCTCCCAGCGGGCTCGCCAGCGTGACCTTGTAGCCCGCCTTGGTGAAAACCTCATAGGGATGCGCCGCCTCGGAGAGGTAGAAACCGGTCCGCCCCTGCGTCTTCCCCAGCTTCGCCTCGTTGGTCAGCACCAGCAGGATCGGCTTCTTGACCGCGTCCGCCGCCATGGCGGCGGTGGAAAAGACGACGGCGGCGACGGAGAGGAGGCGGGCAATCATTCCGCATCCCTAACCGCGATTCCCCGCCCCGCAAGGGGCGATCTCAAATCCGCCCTCAATGGGTGATCGTCACCGGGGTGCCAACACTCACCACCTCGAAAAGCCTGGGGGCCAGTTCCTTGGGCAGCCGGATGCACCCGTGCGATGCCGCCTCGCCCGGCTGGGGAATCACCCCCGCGTGCATGCCGATCCCGTAGCTCGTCAGCCGCATCCAATACGGCATCGGCGCTGGCACGTAGCGTTCACCGGGACCCTTCGGCGTGCTCGGCTTCGCGTCGCCGTTGGTGATGTTGCCGAATTCATCCTCGATCCAGCCGTAGCGGTTCGAATACTTGTCCACGATCTTCTCGCTGATCCGGTAGGAGCCGGAAGGCGTGCCGTAGCCTTCCTTCCCGGTGGCCACGTAGGACCAGCCGATGTCGCGACCGCCCCGGGTGTAATTCGCCCGCTGCTCGGAAAGGTTGATCCGGATCTTCACCTGCCCGGGACCCCCGTCGTCGTGCCACTCGTACATCACATATTCCGCCTTTTGCGGCGGACGCCGCTTGTCGATGATCCGGGGTGCGGCGGCGCAGGAAACGAGCGCCAGGCTCAGGCCGGCGGCGAGGGTGCGAAAAATGGACGATGCGGGAGACGGTACCATGCGAATGATATATGCTCGGGGCCGATTCATAGCACGGATCGCGCCGCAGGCAAAGTACTTCAATAAAACCCGACCATCCGGAACACTTTGAAATCCCCCGCGTTTTCCCGTTCTAACATGCGAAAAGGGCGGCCGGGATCGCTCCCGTCCGCCCTGGATATGGTTCAAATGCTCAAGCCTCCGGCTTCGCCTCGAGATCCAGGCGGATCACCACCTCGTCGCGGATCAGGTTGTCGGCCTGGCCTGCATAGACGATTCCGAAGTCCTTCCGGTTGATGTCGAATTCCGCGGTGATCTTCACACCGTCGCCGCTCTGGCTCACCGTGGCCGGGAAGCTGATGTTCTTCTCCACCCCGTGCAGCTTGAAGTTGCCGGACACCGTGTAGGAGGTGTCCGAGTTCTTCTTCAGCTCGGTCACGTCGAAGGTCGTCTGCGCGTACTTCTCCACGTCGAAGAAGTCCGCGCTCTTCAGGTGCCCTGTCAGCTTCGGGTCGTCGGCCCAGGTGGAGCCCATGTCGATCGTGACCTTGTGGTCGTTCCCGACCGCCACGCCGTCCTTCACGGTGAAGTAGCCGGTGAAGCTCTTGAAGCCGCCGTTGTGCTTGCCGGTCACCTTCGAGCCGGTGAACTCGATCTTCGAGTCCGGGGTGAAGACGTATTTGGTGCCGCCGGCGCTCTCGGTGGTCTTGGCGACCGCCCCTTTGACGTCGGCATTCGTGGTCTTCTCCGCCGGGTTCTCGCAGGAAGCGAGGCCCAGCAAGGCGAATACGGCAGGGAGGGCGAGGTATGGTTTCATGGTGTGTCGTTGGTTCTATCTAGGTTGATCGTTTCGGTTCGTGACTTGGTAAGTTCGGGAAACTCCGCACTCTGGCGGGGCTTCACCCGAGGTCAAACAGCAGCGCCTCCACCGCTTCCGGCCCCGCCGTGAGGGTGTAATCCCCGGCGCGTTCGCTTGAGGCGGCATCCCCGGGGAATATTCCCGTGCCGTTGAAGTCCGCGTTGCCCCGGATCAGGTGCAGCCAGAGCCCCCGGCCCGGAGCCAGCGTGTGCGCGCTGGATTCCCCCGGCTGCAGCTTCAGCCGCCACACGTCGGCATTCTGCGAGATCGTGGCGGAGCCGTCGCGGCCGTCGTTGGAAATCACCAGCACCTTGGCCGCGGCCTCCTGATCGGGAGAAGGCGTCCATTCGGTGTAGCGCGGTGTCAGCCCGCGGCGGTCCGGCGTGATCCAGATCTGCAGCAGGTGCGTCTTCTCCGTCGCGGAAGGATTGAATTCCGAGTGCGTCACCCCGGACCCCGCGCTCATCACCTGGATCTGCCCGGGCTTGATCACCCGCGAGTTCCCCATGCTGTCCTGGTGCGCGAGCTGGCCTTCCAGCAGGTACGAGAAGATCTCCATGTCCCGGTGCGGGTGCATCGGGAAGCCAGCGTGCGGGGCGACGATGTCGTCGTTGATCACCCGCAGCGAGCGGAAGCCCATGTGCGCCGGGTCGTAGTAGTCGGCGAAGGAAAAGGTGAAGCGGCTGTCCAGCCAGCCGTGGTCCACATGGCCGCGCTCGCCGGAGCGGCGGATCGTCAGGTCGGTGTTCGTTTTCACGCCGCCATCCTGCCATGAATCCCCGCCGCGGCTAATGCCGTGTCGGCAGGCTCAGCATGCGGTCCCGTCATTGACGGTGGCCGGATCGCCCGCCGCCTGCTAGCCCTCCCCCATGGAGTTGCGGCAGTTGCAGTTGTTCCTCGCGGCGGCGGAAGAAGGCAGCATCACCGCC
>CAMLOZ010000523.1 GCA_946481625.1 uncultured Haloferula sp.
CCACCCCAAACGAGAAGGAGACGCGGGTCGCAGCAAGATTCGTGTGGGTGTAGAGGATCCGTCCGTCAGCGAGGACACTGGCGGTTCCATTCACGGGCGCCGTCACGATCTCGACGCTCGAAGGGAATGCCTGCCCGCTGTCGTTGGCCAGCACCGGAACGCCCGCCTTCTTGCCCGGCGCGAGGGTTACGGCATCCGCCACGGTTACCGGTACCATCGCCGCATCGACCCCCGCCTTCCGGCTGGCAGCCTGGTCGCCAAGCGACATGACGCCGGAGTAGAGGCGGAACTCGTTGTAGGCGATGTTCGCGTTGGTGTCGTTCGTCCACTGGGATCGCCCGAGCCAGTTGTTGACGTCTTCGATCTGGTTCAGACGGAAGTTGGTATCGACGAAACCGATCTCCACCCCATCGCGGAGCCAGGTGAAGCGCCCGCCGGTAGCGGCATTCGCCCCCACGCCCGATTGGAAGGTGGCGACGAAGTGGTACTGCGTGCCGGGCGACATGATGACGCTGTTGTCGCTGCCGATTTCTCCTGCACCATCGTTTCGTGCGACGAGGCGCTGCTGGCTGAGGTTCCCGCCGCGCTGCACTGCGAGCATGAAGTTGTCTCGCGAACTGGTTCCACCCCCGGGGGAACCACCGGTATTGGTGATTTCCCCCGGTGCGCCATTGCCCGCGATATTCATGCGCCCGAAGTCGAAAAGACGCTGCCAATCTTTCGAGGACAGCACCGTCGCCCAGATCTCCACGGTCATGTCCGTCTTGGAGGAGATGATGCCATTCGGCAGGTCGAAGTAGGCGGAGATCGCGGAGGAGGTCTGGGCCCCGTTGGTCGTGCCCGGCAAATTCAGCGTCGTCCCCGTCCGCGTGGCACCGGTCCCGACGATGGTGCCGCTGGCGGACGCGATGGAATCCGGGAGGACCGTGCCGTTGCCGGAAGCGCCCGTGCCGTTGAAGGACCAGCGATGAGTGACGGTCTGGCCCTGCGCCGTACCGAGGATTGCCGCGAGAAAGAGAACGGAGGAGGAGCGCCTCATAAGGTCCAAAACCTAAGCGGATTCTCAACAAAGGCAAAACGCTTTGGGTGACATCCCCGGCATCGCCGCCGCGCTTCCCCCTTGGCAGGCGCGTGGCGGCTGCCGATGTTCCCGCCGTGACCGCCGCCCGCTTCCTGGCCCCCTCCCCTGTTTCTCTGAAAATCTGCGGCGTGACCTTGGCCGCGGACGCCGAGCGGCTGGTGGAGATGGGCATCGACGCCCTCGGCGCGAACTTTTGGCCGCAATCGAAGCGCTATCTCGATCCGGCAGCGGCGGGATTTCTCCGCGATCTGGGAGGCCGGATCTTGCGGGTGGGCGTTTTCGTGAATGCGGGATCCGACCTGCCCCGGCGCTTGGTCGAGGAAGGATTCATCGATGTCGTGCAGCTTCACGGCGACGAGACGCCTGCCGACGCCGAGGTATTCCGGAATGCCGGTATTCCCTTCCTTAAAGCCATCGGCGTGAAAGGCCTCGCGGATCTGGACCTCGCCCGGGGGTTCGGTGCCGCGGGAATCCTCCTCGATGCCCACGCTCCCGGCGTTTACGGCGGAACCGGCCGGACGATCGACTGGGCCCTCGCCCGGAGCTTCGCGGAACGCAATCCGGATCTGCCTCTGATCCTCGCAGGGGGGATCACCCCGGAGAACATCGCGGAAGCAATTCAAGCCGTGCGCCCTGCCGCTCTGGACGTAGCCTCCGGCGCGGAGCTCCGCCCGGGGGTGAAGGACTTCGGCAAGGTGGCGGCGCTGAAGGCAGGCGCAGGGCTCTAGGCAAAGATCTCCCCCTTTTTTTAGCCACAGGCTCGCTGGAAGCGTGCCCGGCATCCCCGCTCTGGATGCTCTGCCTCTCTCCCCTCCTCAGTCCTTGCACGAAGCTCCCCCATCACCGAAACCAAGCGCGTGGAACGCGATGGCTTGCCGCTGGACCGCCGATTGAGGCAGGAGATTCTGTTCGCGCGGGAGCGGGTTTACCGCTTCGGCGAGGCAACACCGCTGGAACATCTTGCGCTGCCCGGTCCCGGTCCGGAGGTCTGGGTCAAGCGCGAGGACCTTTCCCCGATCAAGGCCTACAAGTGGCGCGGAGCCTGCAACCGCATGGCGGTCCTCGGCGCGGAGCAAAAGGCCGCGGGCGTCGTCACCGCATCCGCCGGCAATCACGCCCAAGGCGTGGCCCTCGCCGCCCGCTCGCTGGGGATCGACGCGCGGATCTACATGCCGCGCTCGACGCCGCGAGTGAAGCAGGCCGCGGTGCACCACCACGGCGGACACCATGTGGAAGTTCTGCTCAGCGGCGACAGCTACGATGACGCGGTGGCGGCGGCGCTGGAAGATGCGGCGGCAAGCGGAGCCACCTACGTGCATGCCTACGACGACCTGCAGGTGATGGCGGGTCAAGGCACGCTGGCGGACGAGGTGGTCCTCTCCGGGCACGGGCCCTTCGATGCTGCCTTTCTCCAGATCGGCGGCGGCGGGATGGCCGGGGGAGTCTCCGCCTGGCTGAAGACGTACTGGCCGGAGATCGAGATCATAGGGGTCGAGGGAATCGGCCAAGCATCCATGAAGGCGGCCTTGGAGGCCGGCAAGCCGGTGTCCCTCGAGCACGTGGACATCTTCTGTGACGGCACGGCGGTCCGGAAGGCGGGTTCCCTGCCCTTCGACATTTGCCGCGAGACCCTCGACCGGGTGGAGACCGTGACCAATACGGAAGTGAGCCGCGCGATCCGCCTCCTGTGGGAAGGCCTCCGCTGCGTGTCCGAACCTTCGGGCGCGATGGGTCTCGCCGCAGTAATGAAGAACCGTGAGGCATTGGTTGGGAAGCGGGTGCTGATCGTCGTCTCCGGAGCGAATATCGATTTCCTCCAACTCGGCCTGATTGCCCAATCGGAAGGATCCGCCCAGAATGCGTCGCGCAGCCTGCGGGTGCGGATTCCCGAGCGTCCCGGCACCATGCTCGAGCTGCTCGACACCTGCTTCGCGGGTCTCAACATCACCGATTTCCAATACGGCAAGATCCACGAGGCCGATGCCTGGCCGGCCTTCACCGTGGGGTCCGAAGATCCTGCCGCCACGGAAGCGCTGCCCGCGAAACTGGAGGCTGCCGGCTTCGTGTGGGAAGACCTCACCGGCGCGGTGGACATCGCCTTCCGTGCGATCCCGCTGCGGGGTGACCTGCTCGCCTTCCCGGCCTTCCTGCGCTTGGATTTCTACGAGCGTCCCGGGGCCTTGCACGACTTCCTGGACAAGCGGGTGCGGGGCCGGGCGAACCTGCTTGAAGACACGCAGGCCGATGTCGACCGCGTC
>CAMLOZ010000524.1 GCA_946481625.1 uncultured Haloferula sp.
TCCACCGTCAGGATCGTGTGGTTCAAGGCCCCCAGCCGGTTGCCCACCACCACGATCACCGGCAAGCCGAGGTCCGCGGCGAGATCCGCCATGTCGTAGCCTTCCGCCAAGGGCACCCGCCAACCGCCCGCACCCTCCACCACCACCAGCCGGTGCTCGCAGGCGAAACTCCGGAACCTCCCCACCAGATCCGCCGGATCGACCGGCCGGTTCTCCAGCATGCCCGCCACCAGCGGAGCCACCGGAGCTTTCAGCCACACCGGATTCACCTCGTCGGGCGTCAGCCCGCCCGATGCCGCGGCCAGCAGCACCGCGTCGTCCCGGTCACCGCAGCACACCGGCTTGAAGCCCGCCGCATCGACCCCCTCCGCACGGAGCGCCTCGACAAGCAGACAGGAAAACCGTGTCTTGCCGACTCCCGTGTCCGTTCCGGTGACAAAGAAACTCACGCCCGCAGCAGTGCAGGCAGCGTCCCCCCCGGTCAAGACTGATCCGGTTCCGGAATCACTCGCGCCCTCGGCGGCCTTTGCCCCGGCGGGTAATACTCGCCGCTGTCTTCCAGGTAGTCCTTAATCAGAAACCAGATCGCGATCGCGAGCAGCAGCGACACGATCTTCGGGACCCAGTTCTTTCGGAGCGCCTTTTTCATCCTTGTGATCGTTGGCGAGGAAGATCTGGGCCATGCGCGCGCGGAACTTCTCCTCGCCTAAATTCCGCTCCAGTACCCCCTCGATGCAAATCGAAATCGCGCCCGTCTCCTCGCTCACGATCACCGCCACGCAGTCGGTTTCCTCCGTGACGCCGATCGCCGCCCGGTGCCGCAGGCCGATCGAGCGGTCGCTCAGTTCCCGCTGGCTTACCGGGAAAACGCAGGCCGCGGCGGACATCTTCTTGTTCGCGATCACCATCCCGCCATCGTGCAGCGGCGTCTTCGGGAAAAAGACCGTCATCGCCAGCTCGGGCGAGTAGTCCGCGTTCAAGGTCACGCCCGTTTCCTCATAGGGCTTCAGCGCGATGTCCCGCTCGATCGCGAACAGCGCGCCGATCCGCTTCTTGGAAAGCGCCACCACCGAGTCCTCGAAGACCTCGAGGAAGTCGAGCTGGCTCTTGTTGGAGAAGCTGAAGAGCCGGCTGCTGCCGAGCTTCGAAAGGGCATTCCGCAGCTCCGGCTGGAAGATGATCGGCAGCGAGAAAAGCAGCAGGATCGCCGCCCGTTGAACCAACCACGAGATCACCTGGAATTCGAACTGCGACAGGATCAAGGTGACCGTCACCAGGATCACCACCAGGCCGACCAGAATCCGCGCGCCCCGCGTCGCCCGGAAGGCCCGGTAGATCTGATAGATCGCGATGGCCAGGATCAGGATCTCGATCCCGTCCCGCCAGTGATTTTTAAACTGCTCCCACACCATCGCGCCACGGATACTAGCCCCACCGCCAGCATGCTGTCATTTCCTTTCGACCTGCAGGCGAAATTCACCGCTCAGTAGCAGTAGTAGGGCCGGTGGTAGTAGCGGGGGTGGTAGTGGTAATGGTGGTCGTTGTGCTGCCCCACCGCGTAGCCGACCAGGCCGGCGGCGGCGATTCCCGCGGCAGCGGCTCCCGGGTCCACCGACTGTACGGGGCGCCCGTAGGCGTCGTAAGTGGTCATGCACGAGGTCCCTGCGAGCGCCACCAGCACGGCGGCGGATTTCAGAAGAATGGCTTTCATGGTCGTGATCACCCGCTTCGACGCAGGAACCCGCCGCTTATTCGGGAAAATCCGCGCCGTGCAAAATCGCCTCGGTCATCCGCAGCGCCTGCACGTTCGCCTTCACCTCGTGGACCCGGTGGATCATCACCCCCGCCTCCCGCGCGGAAGCCGTGATCGCCACCGTCGGCCACGCCCGGTCGGCCAGATCCGTGCTCCCGAGCACCCGCCCGAGGAAGGACTTCCGCGAGACCCCGAGCAGCAAGGGCCTGCCTCCCGCCGAAAGCGAGCCGATCTCCCGCAGCAGCTTCAGGTTGTGCTCCACGGTCTTGCCGAAGCCGATGCCCGGATCGAAGCAGATCGCCTCGGGACCGATCCCTTTTTCCACGAGCGTGACCATCCGCTCCTCGAAAAACGCCCGGACCTCCGCCACCACGTCGTCATAGTGCGGGGCCACCTGCATCGTCCGCGGATCGCCCTGCATGTGCATCACCACCACCCCGCAGCCGCTTGCCGCACAGAGCCCGGCCATCCCCGGATCGGCAGTCAGCCCGCTGACGTCGTTCACGACATCCGCCCCCGCTTTGATCGCTGCCGCCGCCACCGCCGCCTTCGAGGTGTCGATAGAAATGCAGCCATCCCACTCCGCCCGCAGTGCCGCGATCACCGGCCGGGTGCGCGAGATTTCCTCCTCCACCGTCACCTCCGGTGCCCCGGGCCGGGTGGATTCGCCGCCCACGTCGATGATCTCCGCGCCTTCCCCGATCATCCGCCGGGCATGCTCCAGCGCCGCCCCGATGTCCGCATGCCGGCCCCCGTCCGAAAACGAGTCCGGGGTCACGTTCAGGATGCCCATGATCCTCCCGCGCCGGGTCAGATCCATCCGCGAACGAGCCGTTTTCCACCACATGCGGACCGGGAAATGGCAACTTGCCGCCGCTCCCGCCAAGTCCTAATCTCCGCGCCATGAACTTCAAAACCCTGCTTGCCACCGCGATCCTGTTCGCCGGGATCGCCACCGCCGGCGTGCCCGGCCTGGAGGTCAAGGGCCCCTACGCCAGCGTGAAGCGGAACAAGGACGGCTCCTACGAGGAATTCTCCCGCCCGCCGGACGAGCGCACCATCACCAAGAAGCTCAAGAACGCCAGCGGCACCCTGCTCACCACCACCGTTTACCGCCTCAGCCCGCAGGGGAATCCCCTGACCTGCGATATCTTCGACGGCAAGGGCACCCGCCTCTTCAAGTCCCGCTACGGCTACGACAAGCGCCCCGGCCTCACCTTCGGCAAGCTGCTCGAAGAGCAGATGTTCGACGCCCGCGTGACCCGCAAGGACCCGCAGACCGGCGAGGAAATGCCCATCCGCCGCTTCATCTACACCTACGACACCCGCGGCAACCGCAATGCCCCCATCGCCATCAACCTGATCCCCGGGAAAATGGCGGAGGACGTCTTCGGCCCCTCCGGCCTCCAGTTCGACCCCTTCGAAGGACAGCCGCTCCCGGGCAAGGATACCGCGAACCCGAAGGGCCAGCGGATCGGCGGGAAATGACCGCTGTTTCCTATGCGTCCCCAGACCCTTCTGCCGTGCTTGCTCGGCGCGGCGCTCGGCGCGGCCGGATGGATGCAGGCCCTGCATTGGAAGTCG
>CAMLOZ010000525.1 GCA_946481625.1 uncultured Haloferula sp.
TTGTGGATGGTGTCGTCGCAGTCCTGCTCGATGAGGATCAACTCGGAGCCCGCGGTGTAGGGTGCGGTGGTCTGGCAGGTGAAGCGCGAGAGCCGCACGGTGCCGGCGCCCGAGTTGTAGGTCACGTAGATGTAGCCGTTGCCCGACCACTGCGGATGGGCGGCGATGCCCTTGAGGGCGCGCTCGTTGTTGTCGTGCTGTACGGAGGCGGTGATGTCGAGGATCTGGACTTTCGTCGGTGCGGAGATGTCCGGGATGAGGAAGACACGGCCATCGCCCTCGGTGATGAAGAGCTTCCGCGTGTCGCCCGGAATGGTGCTGAAGCCGTGCGGTGAATCGAAGGCGATCCCGGGGAAGGCATCCTCGACGCGGAGCGCACCGGCGGGAGGCGAGGAGGGCAGGGAAACGAAGCCGGTATCGAAGCGCGGGGCGGCGGTGAAGTGGACCGTGACAGTGGCGGTGTCGGAGAAGGTGTCGTCGGGGTTCTTCACCTGATAGGTGAAGCTGTCGGAGGCCGGGATGCCGTTGAGGTGTTGGTAGAGGATCGTGCCGTCCGTGCTGGCGATGGCGGTGCCGTGGGCTGGTGGAGTGAGGACGACGAGCGAGGCCGGAGCGATCGCGCCGCCGTCGTTGGCGAGCACCTTGAAGCGGGCCTTCGCGAGATGATGCATTGTCGCGCTGTCGTCGTTGGCCAGGGGAGGTCCGTCGTTGAGTTCGGCCCATGAGTAGGCGATGCGGACATTGTCCCACTCAACCGGGCCGGTGCCGCCGGAGGCGAGGCGGATGGCGCTCGACCAGTTGTTGCTGGTGTGCGGGTAGGTGGCGACGGGCGTGCTGAGGTTTTCCGCCTGGGAGAGATCGGGGTCGAGGTAGAGGGCGGCGATATCGCCATCGAAGTCGAGTTTGGCGACAAGCGTGTAAGTTTGGCCGGTGACCGGAGCGATGCCGGAATAGGCCCACTGGCCGGCATTGAGATCGTGGATGGCGAACTCGCGGTTGCCCGAGGCGGGATTGGCGGCACCGGGCACGCCGAAGAGGTAGCGCTCCTGGGCGAAGTCGTAGGAACTCGCGCCGCTCCACGCGACATCCGCCCCGCGGGTCATCTCGAACTTATAGTAGATGACGTGGGAGCGGAAGGTGGCGAGGTCGTTGACTGCTCCGGCGCGCTCGTCGGAGGCGGCCCCGTTGCCCTCGGTCGGGCCGTTGTATTCGCGCTTCGCGCCGTTGTTCTGCGTGACGAGGGCTTCGCCGGTGACCACGGGGGTTCCGGAGCTGGCGTCCCAGTCGGAGGGATTGCCGGTATGGCCGAGGAAGGCGTTGTTCTCTCCCGAGTTGTCGGCGTCCCAGTAGCTGCCGCCGGTTTTCCCCGCGACGGGTCCGTCGGGATAATTGAAGCGCTCGGCCGCAACGAGGTTCTGCGGAAGCACGGCCCCGGGATAGCTGGAAGGGTTGTTCGGGTTTGTACCAGCCGCCGCCTCGTCGCCATCGCTGAAGCCGTCGTCATCGGAATCGCCGTCCTGCGGGTCGGTGCCGCGGGTGAACTCGGCGATGTTGGTGAGACTGTCGCTGTCGGCATCGAGGAGCGAGTCGTCGGTGCCCACCGTCAGTCCGTGGGTGCTTTCCCAAGTGTCGGCCATGCCGTCGTTGTCGATGTCGTTGGGATCGATGTAGCCGAAGTCGGTCCACTTCGTGGCCACGGAGAGGTCGTCCCAGGTCGTGTTGCCACCGGAGCTCGAGGCGAGGCGGACGGCGGACGACCAGTTGGTGCCATTGTAGGTGCCGCCGGCATCGCAGGAGTGGGTGCCGGTGGTTTCGTTGTAGAAATCGGAGCCGTCGGGATCGACCCAGAGGCCGATGAAGTTGTGATCGAAGTCGAGGACGGCGACGAGGGTGTGGGTCGCGGTATCGGCCGGAATGCCGCTGTAGTAAGTGCCTCCGCCGCCGCTGATCTGGCAGCCGAATTCAAGTCCGCCGGAAGGACCGTTCACGCTGGGAACGCCGAAGAAAACGCGCTCGGTGCCGAAGTCGTAGGAGCTGGCTCCGCTCCAGGTGATGCCCGCGGAGCGGGTGATGGTGAAGCGGTAGAAGACGCGGCCCGCGGCGCGGATGGCCCCGCTGCGCTCGTGGTTGTCCTGGCCGTCGTTGGCGGCGTTTCCCGCACCTTCGATGTCGCCGTTGTATTCGCGCTTCGCGCCGCTGTTGTTGGTGACGAGGCGGCTGTTGTTCGTGGTGGCCGCACCGAAGACGTTGTCCCAGTCCGAAGTCGTGGTGGTGGCCGCGTCGTCGAAGAGATCGTAGTTGAAGCCGGTGCCGCCGTTGCGTCCGGCGACCGCGGTGCTGTTCGCGTAGGCGAAGTCTTCCGCTCCGATCGGGATAGCATGAAGGCGGGCGGTGAGGAGGACGAGGAGGGAGAGGGTGCGGAGGTACATGAAGCGGCGGGCCGGGACCTGTGGAACGTAGATGCTTGTCGGCAAAAGGCCCGCCCCGAATTTGCGCGGGGCGGGCCCTGGAGATGCGATACCGTCAGGTGATCACGGGGGCGACGCGCCTTCCTCGGCCCGGAAGAAGAGCTTCGGGACCGTGTTCGGATCCACCTGGATCTGGAGCGGTTGCGGCGTGCCGCTGTCGAAGTTCACCGGCGGGACCAGCGGGACGAAGGTCTGCAGGTCGGTCGAACTGCGCAGGTGGAAGGTGCCTGCCGGGATGCCGCTGGCGTTGATGCTGAGGATGCCGGTGCCCGGATCGAACGAGGCGACCGAGAGTTGGATCGCGAGTCCCGGTTCGCCGATCAGCTTGTCCCAGGTGTTGGCCACGACCACGTCGTCCCACTCGGTATCACCGGTGCCGGTGGACGAGATGCGGATGCCGGAGACCCAGTTCGTGCCGGTGTAGGCGCGGGTGACATGGGGTGCGTTGCCGGCTTCCGGGCTGCCGAGGTCCGGATTGACCCAGAGGCTGAGCAGGTTGGCATCGAAGTCGAGCTTGCCGACCACGGTGTAGGTCTGGTCGTTCGCCACCGCGAGCGTGCCGCCATCGGTGGTGACGGCCGCGCCTTCGCGGATGCCCCATTGCGGGGTGCCCGCGTTATCGACGATGCCGAAGCCCACGCGTTCGAGGTTGAAGTCGTCGGGACCGAAGACGCTGAGGGTCGCGCCGGCCCGGCGGGTCATGGTCGCCTTGAAGAAGACCACGGAAGCGTCGTGCGAGGCTTCCTGGTTGACCGCGCCGAGACGGGCACCGGTGGGTGCGGCGTCGCTGCCTGCGCCTTCGGTGATGCGATACAGCTTGTTCGCCGCCACGCTGTTGAAGG
>CAMLOZ010000526.1 GCA_946481625.1 uncultured Haloferula sp.
AGGAGGCGCGCTGATGGGTGAACTGGAAGGGCTCGTAGCTGTGGATGCTGGCGATGATGCGGGTATCGCCGTCGGGCAGGAAGAAGCGGTCGAGGCCGGGAACGCTGGCCCACTGCGGCGGATTGGCGAGGAGGATGCGGGCCGGGTTGGTCTTGCGGATGGCGGCGATCGCCTCGGCGTGGACGGCGGCGAGGACCTCGTTGTCGAGCGCGCCGTTCGGTTCGTTGAGCAATTCGAGGTAGAGCTGCGGCGGCCAGTCCTTGAAGTGCCTGGCGACGGTTTTCCACCCGGCGGCGAAGGCGGCGCGGTGCTTGTCCGGTTCGTTGCAGAGGTCCTCGAAGTGGTGCCAGTTGAGGATCACGGTGAGCTTGCGCTCGAGCGCGCGCTTGAGCACCGGTTCGAGGCTCGCGAGGAGGGCGGGTTTGATGGCCTCGTTCTCAAGATGGTAATGCCATGCGACGGGCACGCGGATGTGGTCGAACCCTTCCTCCGCGATGCGGTCGATGTCCTTCACGTCGTATTCGATGCCCCATGAGCCGGGCGGTGCCTCCCACCCGTTGCCGAGATTCACGCCGCGCCTGAGGGTGGCGCAGGCACGGTGGGCGGGGGTGTCCTGCGGAAGGCGCGCCGGGGGCTTGAAGCCGGGCTCGGTGGCGGCGCGGGCGTGGAGTTTCAGACGGACGGGGACCCCGGCCTTGACGGGGAGTCTGCAGACCAGCGGGCGGCCGTGCCAGGAGGCGGCGCAGTTTTTTCCCTCAAGGGGCTCGCGCTTGGCGAGAGGCCATTGGTCCGCGGCGGGGTAAGGCCGCCATGGAGAGTCCCAGCCCTCGGGTTTGCCTTCCGAAAAGGACTCGAAACCTCCATTGGGGATCGTTGTGCCCTTCGCGGAGAGGTCGTCCCAAAGGACCTCCTGACGAAATAACACGCCGGGGCGGGCTTCGCCCCAAGGACCGTTGAGGTCGAGTTCGATGGTGCCGTCGTGGCCCGGGGTGAAGTTGATGGAGAGTTCGCGCCAGGCCCACCAGCGGATCGGAAAGCGGATGTCGGTGAGACGCTCGCGCTTTTCCGGAGTGTCCTCGTGGGTGCCGGGCGAGGCCTCGCCGAGCGAAACGCGGAGGTCGCGAAGGGGCTGAGCGTCCGGAGGGACGCGGAGGAAAAGGCGGGCTTCGGAGGGGAGGCGGGGGACGAATTCCTCCCCGGCGGCGGTGAGGACCATGAAAAAAAGCGGGAGCAGGCGGCGAAGCATCGGGAGAGCTTACGGGGGGGACGGGGGGAGGCGATCAGCGATTCAGGTCATTCGGGGGGATGCCTCGAAGAATGCCGCGGTCTCGCGGTTTGACGGAGCGGCCGGGATGGTCTCCCATCCGGCGCATGCGGAACTCCGGGGCGGACAAGAAGAAGCGCGATATCAAGGGAGGCCTCGCATGGGTGCTGTCCTATGTGCGGCCGCACCGGAAGATTTTCGTCCCGTCCGTGATCGCACTCTTCGTGACCGCAGGGCTGTCGCTGGCCTTCCCTTGGTTCCTGAAGGACCTGATCGGCAACCCCGCGGATGCCTGGAAGAGCGGGGTCGATGCCGCTGCGACGCGACAGAAGGCGGATGAGAAGATCCTCTGGCTGATCGGCATCCTCGCCGTCCAGGCCTTCATCGCCTATTGGCGCGTGCGGGGCTTCACCCGCTCCGGGGAGGCGGCGCTCAACGACCTGCGCCGGGATCTCTTTACCCATCTCCTGAAACTACCGGTGCCCTTCTTCCAGGACCAGCGCTCCGGCTCGATCAGCAACCGCGTCTCCGCGGACCTTGTGACGGTGCGGGAAACCTTCCTCAATACCCTGCCGCAAGCCGCCCGTCACAGCGTGATCCTGCTCGGCAGCATGATCGCCGTGTTTTGCCTCTCCTGGCGCTTGTCGCTGGTGATGCTGGCCTGCGTGCCGGTGGTGGTGCTGGCGGTGGCGATTTCCGGCCGCAAGGTGCGCAAGTTTTCCCGCGATGCGCAGGACGCGCTGGGCGAGGCCGGCATGGTCATGGAGGAAAGCGTGCAGGGCATCGCGGACGTAAAGGCTTTCTCGAACGAAGGCTTCGAGAAGAGCCGCTACAACCGCGCGCTCGACCGGTTCTTCGACGTGGCCTTGCGCGGTGCCGGGGCGCGGGCGGCGTTCCTGTCCTTCATCATCTTCGTCATGTTCGGGACGATCGGCGGCGTGGTGTGGTATGGCTCGCACCTGCTGTCGAGCGGCGCGATCGAGCAGACGGAGTTCATCGGCTTCATCATCTTCAGTGTCTTCGTGGGAGCCTCGCTGGGCTCGATGCCGGAAGTCGTGTCGCAATTCCAATCGATGAGTGGCGCGACCGAGCGGCTGCGCGAGATCATGGCGGAGAAGCCGGAGGACAGCGGCAGCCGCGCGGCAGGTAAGCTCGCGGGCCGGCTCTCTTTCGAGAACGTGTCCTTCCGCTATCCGGCGCGGCCGGAGGCGCCGGTGCTGCACGGGTTGTCATTCACCGCGGAGCCGGGCAAGCGGGTGGCGCTGGTAGGGCCGTCGGGCGCGGGGAAATCGACGGTCTTCTCGCTGATCCTGGGTTTCCACCGGCCGGAGAACGGACGGGTGCTTTTCGATGGCGGCGATGCGGCGGAACTGGAACTGGCCTCGCTGCGCAAGCAGATCGCGGTGGTGCCGCAGGAGGTGATCCTTTTCGGCGGGTCGATCCGCGAGAACATCGAGTACGGGCGGCCGGGCGCGAGCTCGGAGGACATCGAGTCCGCGGCAAAGCAGGCGAACGCGCACGAGTTCATTTCGAAGCTGCCGGAGGGCTACGACACGACCGTCGGGCCGCGCGGCGTGAAGCTCTCCGGCGGGCAGCGGCAGCGGATCGCGATCGCGCGGGCGATCCTGGCGGACCCGCGGATCCTTTTGTTAGACGAGGCGACGAGCGCGCTGGACACGGAGAGCGAGCGTCTGGTGAACGAGGCGCTGGAGCGCTTGATGGCGGGACGGACGAGCCTGGTGATCGCGCACCGGCTTTCCACGGTGCGGGACGCGGACACGATCCTGGTGCTGAACCACGGGAAGCTGGTGGAAAGCGGCACCCACGAGCAGTTGATCGAGAAGCAGGGGACGTATCATTTGCTGGCGGAGACGCAGTTGTTGTGAGGGGCGCTCGGCTCCGCCGTTGACTCGCCGTCCGGCTTCAAGCTACTCGTTGATTTACGGCTCATGGACTGGGAGCCCGACTAGGATGAATGGGTTCCCCGGACCGGTGTGGCTCTTCGTTTTTGCCATCGTTGCCGTGGCAGTGGTGTGGCATT
>CAMLOZ010000527.1 GCA_946481625.1 uncultured Haloferula sp.
GGTTGATTTTGCCGCCGGAACGGACTCGGCTTCCTCGGATGCTGCAGACGCGGGCCATGGTAAGAATTGGAAAGGGGTTGCTTGCGCGGGGCGGGGAGAATGGCGGTCGGCGGCGGGGGGTCAAGGCAAATTTTAACGCGATTCACAGCGCGGGCCCAGCCGGCGATGGGAGCGATGTTTGACTTTTCTAAAAAATCCGGGTAGTCAAATAGCCGTGATCGCCCGCGACCAGCAACAATGGTTCTATGCCACTCCCGACGGTCAAAAAATCGGGCCGGTGGGTTTTGATTATTTGATCGAGCTTTCGCAGTCGGGCCGCTTGGACCCGCGCAACGATCTGGTCTGGAGTACGGCTCTCAACGACTGGGAACCGGCGGGAGAGGTCGAGGGGCTTTTCGAGCGCCGGGTGATAAAGCGCGATGCCGATTCGCTGGCAGGGACCGACATGCTCTCCCAGACCGGGGAATACGACGCTTCCCCCATGGTTTCAAAGGGCCACCCGGCCGGAACGGGGCGCTTGGGCTTCTTGTTCGGCGCTCTGATCCTGCCCGTCGCGATCACGGTGGGCTGGGGTGCCGCGATGGCATTCGTGCTCCCTTACGTGCCCGAGGCATTCAAGGGCTATGCTCCGATGGTGGCATTGCCGCTCGCAAGCTTGCTGGTGCTCGTGACCACCGTGAAGCGGTTGAAAAATGTCGGGATGAGTGGCTGGTGGTTCCTGGGTTTCGTGATTCCCTTGCTCAATCTCTGGCTCGGTTTCCGCTGCCTCGCCTGTCCTCCTGGATACGCGGGCGTGAAGAAGCTGGACGCCATCGGCATGCTGCTGGCGTTCCTCTACTGGGGAGGTATCCTTGCCGTGACCGTCCTCAGCGGGATGGCCCTTGCGGGTTCGCTGGGTGAACTGAAGAGTTCAGGGATGCTGGAAGACGTGATGAAGCAGTTCAACGAACTGCGGGCATCGGCGCTTCCGGATCGGTGAACCCGCCGTTAGACCGTCTTGTGGAAACTCCGGAGCCCCAACGGGGCGGCGAGGGGATAGCCCGGGGTTAGCGGAGCGCAACCCCGGGTGAGACGTGCGAGGTATCGTGCCCTGAAAGGGCACCGGGAGGACGGCGAGTTCTTGCAGCGCTCCCTTCAAGAACCGCAAATCTCCGGATCCGCTCGGACCGCCGAGGATGCTCCGACCCGGGTCAAGGCGGCTACGAGTTGGTTCAAACCGCTCTAGTTCCCCGGTGCGGGCTCCGGCGACGGCTTCGTGTCGGCGGCGGGAGGCGCGGGTCGTGCCCCGGTGCTGGAAGCCTCCCGGAGCCAGGCGGAAAAGGTCTTGTCGTCCGGGATCTCGCCTTTCTCGACCGCTTCGGCCAAGCGCTCGAAGGGAATGACAGGGAACTTCTCGTTCTTCGCTGCCGCGGCGCGGGCATCCTCGACGCCTTTCCTGGCGGAGGCGAGGGCCGCCTCTTTCTCGCCGAGGGCCCATTGCAGTCTGACCAAGCTGGGAACGAGGAAGGGTTGCTTGTTCGTTTCCAGAGCGGCGGAGAGCTCCGTTGCCACGGTTTTGCGGAAGCCGGCGGGCACCTCGGGCTCCGCCGCGGCGCGGGAAGCCTGGGCGAGGACCATGAGGGCAGAGGGGCTGCCATGCAGGGCGGTGATCTGGGTTTCAGCAGCGCTCCAATCCTGCTTGGCGATGCTGACTTCCACTTTCAGCGCCGCGAGATTGGGACTGCCGGGATCGAGGGTGCCGAGTTCGCCCAGGGCTTTCTCCATGCCGGCGATGTCCTTCGCCGCGGTGGCCTTGCGGAATTCCTGGAACGCCTGCCCGACCTTCTGCTGGGCTTCCTGTTTGACCTTGATCGTCTCGAGCGCCTTCGACTGGGCGTCGCCACCGGCGAGAAGCCCTTCGATCACTTCTTCGCTGAGCTGCGCGGGATGGCTGGTGAGCACGACCTTCCCGTCCTTCACGATGAAAGCGTGGGGGATGCCGCGCACTCCGGCAGGTTCCAGCCACTCCTTTTCAAAGGCTCCGCCCTTGCCGGTGTAGGCGACCGGGTAGGACATGCCGTCTCCCTTCGTCTTCACGAATTCGGCGACCTTGTCCTTGCCGTCTTCCCAGACGTTCACGCCGATCACGCGGAGACCCTTCTCCTGGTATTTGTCGTAGAGAGCGTCCACGTGAGGGATGGCCGCGATGCAGGGACCGCACCAGGTGGCCCAGCATTCGAGGATGTAAACCTTGCCAGGCTCCCAGGAGGCGGGGGCCTCACCCTTCACCCACTCGAGCTTGCCGAGGGATTCGGGAGTGACGGAGTCTCCCTGCTTCTGGCCGGGGGCGGCAGTGGCGGAGAGGGCGAGGAACAATGCTGCAAACGACGTTTTCACTTCTCCAAGGTGAGTCGAGCCGCCGGGAGGTATCAAGGGGATTCAGCGGAGGAGCTGGCGGACCTCCTCCGGCACCGTGCCGCCGCTCTGTGCTTGGTAGTCCGCCATCTTGCGCAGGCCGGCGAGGGCACTTTCGCGCAGACCGCCCCAGGGGAGGCCGGAGACCCATCCGGCCGCACCCGATGGATCTTTCCGGTACCAGAAATAGGCGATCTGGCGCGCCCCCTCCCCGGTGGCGAGTTCGGGGCGGGATTCGAAGGCGGCAGCGGCTTCGACGGGCGAATCGAGAGCCCAGCGGGTGTAGGCGGTCTTGAGCACCGGTTCGCGCCGCCCGGCGGGAAGCGTGGCGATCCAATCGAAAGTGCTCTCGCGGTCCTTCATCAGGTGAGCGACCGCGGAACCGATGGTCGCGGGCGGAAGATCGGGAGAGCCGGGGTCGGCCAGGAAGTCGCGGAACGACTGCGGGTCGTCTCCGGCCCAGATGTTTCCGATGTCGGAAGCCTCGCCGAGGATGTTGCCATCCTTCAGATGATCCTCCCCGGTATTCGCGAGCCACCAGCGGATCGCTGCGCTTGGCTCGGATTTGACCCAATGTTTGGCGATGCTGGCGGCGGCAAGGTTGCGTCCGGTTCCAGGCGGGAGTTCTTCCACCATCCCGCGCGCGGCGGGCAGGTCGGTGGCGACGAGCTTCGAGACGATGCCCCGGGTGGCATCGGCGAGTTGGCGGGACGACAAGTTCCGTCCGGCCCACTCCATGGCAGCCTTGGGATCGGTCGCGGCGAGGGTGGCGGCGAGCGAGGTGCCAAGACGTTTCCGGATCGCGACGGGGGCTTCATCCCGGAGCCATGCGAGGGCGGCGCGGCGACCCTCCGCCGTGGCGGACGAGCCGGTATTCAATGCTTTGGTGGCGAACCGCTCCATGGTGCT
>CAMLOZ010000528.1 GCA_946481625.1 uncultured Haloferula sp.
AGACAAATTCACCCGCAAAGACGCCAAGAGCGCAAAACCGGATAATGTAGGTGCGCCCCTGGCCTCTTTGCCTTCAAAAAGTGGGGGCGCTGGGCGTCTTGGCGGTTCAACTTCCCCGCAGATTCGACAGGCGCTCACGCTCCTCAAACGATCGCGTCCTGATCGTCACCCGCATCGGCGACGGCACCCTCGTCGAAATCGACTTCGCGCACGCGCTTGCGGTCGCGCCAGTACTCGACCTGCTTGCGGAGGGTCTCGCGGAGATCGTCGCCATTGTGCACCGCCTTGATCTCGATGCGGGGCTGCGAGCGGTCGGAGGTCTCGATGATCAGGGTGGAAAGGCCGAACATGCGGTACCAGAAGGGACGCTCCATCGAGGTGTCCTTGACGCGGTAGAGTTCCACGTCGTCCATCTTCTGGTTGAAGATGCCGGAACGCAGGCGGATGCGCTCGGAGGTCAGCTCGTGCTGGATACTGCGGGTCTCGATGAAAATCCACAGGGCCCAGCCGAGCGGCAGGATCAACGCGGCCCAAACGATCTGCAGGCCGGGAAAAATCCCTGCCACCCCGATTCCGATGGCGACCGCCAGCGCGACAAGATACTTGCCGAGATTCAGCACCTGCGAGGGACTGCCTTTCCAGAGAACTTCTTCGCTCACGTTTGCAGACTGCCTGATTCCGGCCGGTTTCAACAAGTGGAGAAATGGACAGGATTTGGAGAGGCATTGTCGCGAATCACCTCACCACGATCGGCTCGTCCGAGATCACTCCGACCTTCAACCCGCGCAGATGCTTGTCGAGGAAGCTCCGGATCCGCTTGTTCAGCTCCACGCTGGCAAAGCCGTGGCCAGCGCCTTCCATGGCAACAAGGTGCGTCTCGACCCCGGCCTTTTCGAGGGCCTTGTCGATCTCGACGGCCTGCGCGAAGGGAACGAGGTTGTCCTTCGTGCCGTGCGCGGTGAAGAAGGGCGCATCGTCCTTGGTGACCCATGACACGGGTGAAGCGGCCTTCGCATTGGCGGTGATCTCCTCCGTGGTGCGGCCGAGGAGCTGGGCCGCCATCCTCTGGCCGCTGATCTTTTCGATCGTGGTGTCCTTGCCGAAGAAGGTGAGGAAATCGGTGGGACCAAAGAAGTTCACCACGCATTGCACCCGGCTGCTGACCTGGGCGAACTTGCCGAGGCTGCCTTCGAGCGACGGCTCGTCGTTGCCGGTACCGAGCATGGAGACGAGATGCCCTCCGGCCGAAAAACCCATCACGCCGATCTTGTCGGGGTCGATGCCGTATTCATCCGCCTTCGCGCGCAGGAAGCGGATCGCCGCTTTGCAATCGTGAATCTGGGCGGGCCAGCGGGCTTCCTGGGTCAGGCGGTAGTTGATCGTGGCCGCGGCGTAGTCACCGCTGGCGGCGAGCAGGCGGATGACATCCAGCCCGTCCTCCTTGCGGCCGGATAGCCAACCGCCGCCATGGATGAAGACGACCATCGGCCGCTTCTTTCCGGCGCGGTCCTTCGGCAGCAGGAGATCGAGCTTCTGCCGGGGATTCCCCGCGCCTACATAGTCCACATCCTTGAGTTGGACGAGATCGGCGGGAGGCGCGGTGCCGCCGGAACCCTGCCCCGAGGCCGCAGCGAGGAACTCCTCCCGGGTCACGAAGCCATCGCCATTGCCGTCGAAGCTTTTGAAGTGCCCGCGGGCGACCTCCGGCACTTCGGCGGGGGCAAGCTTGCCATCCTTGTTCGCATCCAGCGCGGCGAAAGGATCGACCTGGCCGAACGCAACAGGGGTAAGGAGCAGGAACAGGAACCAGCGCATGGTGGAGAAAACCCCGGGAGCGTTGCCGTGTCGCGACCGAAGTAGCCTCACTTCTTTTCCTCCGGCTTCGGTTCTTCCTTCTTGGGCTCCTCTTTCTTCGCGGCGGCGGCGGGCACGAACTTCAGCGCCACGCCATTGATGCAGTAGCGCTGGTCGGTCGGGGTATTGAAGCCCTCGCCCTTGAAGACGTGGCCGAGGTGGCCGCCGCACTTCGCGCAATTCACCTCGGTGCGGACCATGCCGCCGGAGAAGTCGTCGCGCGTCGTAACGTTCTTCGCCTTCGAGGGATCGTAGAAGGATGGCCAGCCGCAGTGGCTGTCGAACTTCTCGTTCGACGTGAAAAGCTCCGCGCCGCAACCGGCGCAATAGTAGGTGCCGGTGCCCTGCTTGTTGAATTCCTTGTAGACCTCGCCGTTGGGGCGTTCGGTGCCGGCCTGGCGGAGGATGCGGTACTGCTCCGGCGTGAGGATCTTCTTCCACTCCTCGTCGGTCTTCTCGACTTTTCCGGTCGGCTGGGCTGGGGGTGTCGCGGCGGTTTCCATGGCGGTGTCTTTCTTTTCCTCAGCCGTGCAGGCGCAAAATGAGAATGCGGCGGCAAGCATGAGGGCGGCTTTCATGGGAACAGATCTACGCACGGTGGGAAGAGGATGCAAGGGGCCGGGTATTCCCGCCCGCTCAGGAACTCCGCACCCATACGTCGCCGCCGAGCGCGGGATTTCGCCGCAGCTCGAATCCCCAGGGCGTGGCCGGATTGACCGGTCCCGCACCTTCCATGCGGCGCTTCACGAAGCCGCCGACGAGGTACCAATAGACGCCGCGGCGGCGGTTCCAGTTTGCGACCACGGGAGCCGAAGCGGGGATCCAATCCCCGACGTGGCATTTCAACGGATCGGTTTGGGGTGCAGGGGGTGGATTGGCATTCATCGCTTCACCCATCGCCTTGACGGGGTCATCGCGCAAGTAAGGTGGCGTTTGTTTCACGGAGATTTCACGGGAACTGCGAATCCGCATTTGTCCACGGATCGCAAGAAAACGCGGGACAATCCCCCCTTTCAACTACCATGAAGCCATGGCTCAAGGCGTGAACGTCAAGTTTGCGGGAGAACTCCAGCGCTTCCTGAGAAAAAAGACCGGAGATAGCGGGCTCTATTCTTCTGCCAGCGAGTACATCCGCGATCTCGTCCGGAGAGATTACGAATCGGAGGAGACGCGCCTGACCGCAAAACTCCGGGATGAGCTGCAGGCCGGAGCCACCGCAGCCGCTTCCGAATTCGTCGCCCTCGATGCGGATTCGCTGATCGCCGGAGCAAAGGCCCGCAAGAAGTCCCGTGGGCGCTAAAATCCATCGTGTCGCCGAAGCCCGCATCCACGAAGTCCCGTCATGAGCAGCCTTGGCGCGGGCCCGCCGATCGTTCATGACTCGCGCATGTCCGACTCCATCTCCGCGCTTACCGACCGCATCCGTGCCTTTGTCGCCGCGCGGGA
>CAMLOZ010000529.1 GCA_946481625.1 uncultured Haloferula sp.
GGCGTAGACCTGCGGCAGCCGGTTGTACCCGCCCTCCGGGATCAGATGCTGAAGTTGCCCTTCGCCCAGGGGCTCAACATGGCGCATGACCGCTTGCAGGAGATCGTGAACAAATTGAAATGAGATGCCATGAAGCGAGCAGCGAATCCCGAAGTTGAGAATTACATCAGCAAATCCCCGAGATGGAGAAAGGAGATGGAGGGCTTGAGGAAGCTGGTTCTCGATTGCGGGCTGACCGAGGAACTGAAGTGGGGGAAGCCTTGCTACGCGTTCGAGGGTGGCAATGTGGCACTGATCCAGGGATTCAAGGCCTACTGTGCGCTTCTATTCTTCAAGGGAGCCTTGCTGAAGGATCCCGATGGAATCCTGGTCAAGACGGGGGTGAACACGCGGGTGGGGCGTCAGATCCGGTTCACGGACGTGCAACAGATCATGGAGAAGGAAGCGGCCGTGAAAGCATGCATTCACGAGGCCATCAAGGCGGAGAAGGCCGGCTTGAAAGTAGGGGACGAAGAGATGGAAGCGCCCGTCATCCCGGAGGAACTTCAGGACAAGCTGGATGAGACCCCCGCATTGAAGACCGCCTTTGAAGCGCTGACGCCGGGGCGGCAAAAGGGATACATCTTTTACTTTTCCGCGCCCAAACAATCCAAGACGAGGATTTCACGGGTCGAGAAGTGCATATACCGGATTCTCAGCGGGAAGGGGTTGAACGATCGTCCGGTTTCATAACCCCAACCATTGAATCGATGAATCCCAAGAAGAAGGCGAATCCCGGAAAACCCGGCGCGGCGAAGAAAGCTGCGGAGCCGGTCCTCCTTTCCGGCGGCAATCCCCAGATCGCCAAGGCCGACGGCGACGCTCCGGTGCAGGCCTTTATCGCGGCCATGCCGGGATGGAAGCGGGAGGTCGGGCGCCGGTTGGACGAACTCATCGTGCGCACCGTTCCGAACGTGCGCAAGGCGGTGAGGTGGAACACGCCCTTCTATGGCATCGAGGGCCAAGGCTGGTTCCTCGGGTTCCATTGCATTGCGAAATACGTCAAGGTGGCGTTCTTCCGCGGCGCATCGCTGAACCCGCCGCCACCGGTGGAATCCAAGCAGGACGAGGTGCGCTATCATCACATCCATGAGAACGACGGGATCGATGAGGAATTGGTGGCAAGCTGGGTGAGGCAGGCGTCGGAGCTGCCGGGGGAGCGCCTCTTCTAGGCGCGTGGCTCCCCCCTCGGGAAGAGGTCTTGCCGTTCTTCTACCGGGTGGATTTCGGGCAAATCCGCGTCGCTACCGGCACCGCAGGGGCGGTCATGGGGACGTTGACGAGAATTCATACCCATTTCGCTTTCCCAGGGGCGGAGTTTGAGCGACACCGCCGTCCTTCACATGACGAACCCTTTTCGCGAAGACCTCGTCTCCCGTTCGCGCCCGGAGCCCTGCACCGTGGTGATCTTCGGCGCGACCGGCGACCTGACGCACCGCAAGCTGGTGCCTGCGATCTACAATCTGGCGGTGGACGGCGAGTTGCCGCCCGGCGTGAAGATCCTCGGTTTCGCCCGTCGGGAGAAATCCGACGCCGAATTCCGCAAGGGCCTGGAGGAACTGAACCGCAAGGTCTCGCGTTCCGGGCATGACGACGCGATCTGGGGCAGGTTCGTGGAGAACATCCACTACCACCAGAGCGAGTTCACGGATGCCGAAGGTTACAAGCGCTTGGCGGATCGTCTGGATGAGATCGACCGCGACCGGGGCGGGAAGGGGAACCGGCTGTTTTACATCGCCAGCGCACCGGAGTTTTTCGACAACATCCTGGAGCACCTGAAGAAGGCCGGCCTGAACGAGTCCAAGGACGGATGCTGGGCGCGGGTGATCGTCGAGAAGCCATTCGGCACGGATCTCGCCACCGCCCAGCATCTCAATGAAGTGGTGAACCGGACCTTCCAGGAAAAGGACACCTACCGGATCGACCATTATCTCGGGAAAGAGACGGCGCAGAATATCATGGTGCTGCGCTTCGCCAACGCGATCTTCGAACCGCTCTGGAACAACCGGTACATTTCCCACGTGCAGATCACCTGCGCGGAGAACCTCGGCATGGAAGGTGGCCGCGGCGGCTACTACGACAAGTCCGGCGCGCTGCGCGACATGGTGCAGAACCACCTGCTGCAGCTCCTGAGTCTGGTGACGATGGAGCCGCCGACCGACCTGAGCGCCGATGGCGTGCGCGACGAGAAGGTGAAGGTGATCCGCTCGCTGCGGCAGTGGGACACGCCCGAGAAAGTGGCCGAGAACGTGGTGCGGGCGCAGTACACAACCGGTCATGTGGACGGCAAGCCGGTGCCCGGCTATCGCGAGGAAGACCGCGTGGATCCGGAGAGCATGACCGAGGCCTACGTGGCCGTACGGCTGATGATCGATACCTGGCGCTGGAGCGGCGTGCCTTTCTACATCCGGATGGGCAAGCAATTGCCGAAGAAGGCGACCGAAATTTCCGTGCACTTCAAGGCACCGCCCTGCGTGCTCTTCAACGCGCTGCCCGGCGGCGTGCCCGGCGCGAACGTGCTGGTGATCCGGATCCAGCCGGACGAAGGGATTTCGCTGCGGATGGTTTCGAAGATTCCCGGCACCAGCTTGCGCCTGGAGCCGGTGAAGATGGATTTCCACTACGCCACGAGCTTCGGCAAGGGTAGCCCCGAGGCCTACGAGCGCCTCCTGCTCGATGCGATGGCGGGCGATGCCACCCTCTTCGCCCGGCGCGACGAGGTCGAGGAGGCATGGCGCTTCATCGACAACATCGAGAGCGCCTGGCACAAGAGCGGCAATCCACCGGCGATGGCCGAGTATGTCGCGGGCACTTGGGGCCCGAAGGAAGCGGACGAACTCCTGCAAAAGGACGGGAATTCCTGGCGGAGGTTGTGATAGATTAGGTTGTAGACACGGCGACTCACTGCTTTTCCCATGGCCACACTTGAGATGCATCCGGAACTGGGGCGCGAGGTGCCTGTCGGCTCGATCGACAAGGAACTGCGCAAGCTCTGGGAAGAGGACGAGGCGCGGACGAATGCCTCGCTGATGAATCTGGCGGTGTACTCGGAAGCCCCGGGTGCGCTGGAGAAGAATTCGGCGGTGGTGCGCGAACTCACCGCCGAGCACGCCTGCCGGGCATTGCTGATCGGCATCGACCGCAATGCGACGGAGGCCTCGATCCGCGCGTGGATCACGGCGCACTGCCACCTTTCGCACGGGCGGAAGTCGGTGTGCTGCGAGCAGATTTCGTTCGCTCTCAC
>CAMLOZ010000530.1 GCA_946481625.1 uncultured Haloferula sp.
CGATTTGCGAATCTCTTGCCGGGGGTGGACGAGTGCTGCCTCCGGCTTCATGCTGAATGAATCCATGAAGCTGCTGATCGTGGAAGACGCGCCCCGTCTGCGGGCCACGCTGTCGCAGGCACTCACGCGCCTGGGGCACGCCGTGGACCTCGCGGTGGATGGCGAGGAGGGCGACCTGATGGGGCGCGCCGCGAGTTACGATGCCGTCGTGATGGACCGCATGATGCCCGGCAAGGACGGCCTGGAGGTCCTGCTTGGTTGGCGGCGCGATGGAATCGATACGCCCGTGCTGCTGCTCACCGCACTGGATGGCGTGGAAGAGAAAGTCCGCGGCCTGGGGGGCGGGGCGGACGATTACCTGACAAAGCCTTTCGCCCTCGCGGAATTGGTGGCGCGCCTGGAAGCACTGGCGCGCCGCCGCTATGCGCAGCCGGATCCGCTTTTGAGTATCGGTTCCCTGGAGATCGATACCGCCGCCAAGCTGGTCCGCCGCGAGGGCAGAGGGATCGATTTAACAGCCCGTGAATTTTCCTTGCTGGAATGCCTGGCCCGCAGGCCGGGGCAAGTGCTGAGCCGCGAGCAGATCGAGGCGCGGCTCTACGGGGAGCTGGATGGCCCCCTTAGCAATGCGGTGGACTCCGCCATCTGCTCGCTGCGGCGGAAGCTATGCCCGCCGGGCACGCCGCCGCTGATTCACACCCGGCGCGGACTCGGCTACGTGCTGGAACCATGATCTCGATCCGCTGGCGCCTGACGATCCTGCTCTGCTTGGCCATGGGCGCGCTGCTGGTGGCCACCGGCCTCGGCGTTTTCACGGGCATGAGGCACGTGCTGCGTGATCGCTTCGATGAGACGCTCACCGCGAAGGCGCGGGCGTTGATCACCGCCTCGGAGATCGATGACGGGGACTTCGAGATCGACCTGACGGTGCAGGACTTCGCGGGCTTCGGCTCGGGCGGTTCGGACTTTTTCGAGATCCGACGAATGGATGGCAGGCTCTTCATGCGCTCGCCCTCGCTGGTTTCCGCGGGGATCGAGATTGGCAAATCCGGCAAGCCGCCGGAGAGCGACGCCGCGCGGATCCGCGAGGCCAAGCTGGGCGACGGCCGGCCAGCGCGATTCTACATCCAGCGCTTCTTTCCGAAGGGGGACAAGAAAGGCCGCTTCAAGGATCTTTATCTCTTGGTGGCCAGCCCCGCGCAGGGCCTGCACATGGAGTTCGCGCTGCTTGGCACGGTTCTGGCGGTGGCGGGTGGCCTGGCGCTTTTGCTGATGGTGCCGTTGGTCCGCATCGGCTTGGGGCGTGGCTTGCAGCCGCTCGACCAACTCTCGCGGCAGCTGCGCGGCATCCGCCCGGAGAATCTGGATCAGCGGCTCGATACGGTGAGGTTGCCGGCGGAGTTGGTGCCAGTGGCTGTCAGCCTGAACGAATGGCTGTCGCGGCTCGAGGCGTCCTTCGAGCGCGAGCGGCGCTTCAGCAGCCACGCTGCCCACGAACTCCGGACGCCCTTGGCCGAACTTAAGAGCATGGCCGAGCTCGGCGCAACCTGGCCGGAGGAAGCGACCTCCGGGCGCTGCGCGGAGATGGTTACGGTCGCCAATGAGATGGAAGTCTTGTTGGAAAAACTCTCCCTTCTGGCCCGTGCCGATGCGGGACGCCAGCCGGTGACAAGGGGGGAGGTTTCAGCCCCGGCAACCATTGCTGCCGTGATCTCCCGCTTGGAGGAGAAGGCGAAGAGCCGGGGCATTGCCTTCGAAGTCCGGGTGGAGCAAGAGAACGTGTCCACCGACCCGGTCTTGTGGGGCGCGATCCTGCAGAATCTGTTAGGCAATGCGGTATCGCACGCGCCGTCCGGCTCACGGGTGAAAGTGGCCTTTGCAGACGGAGTGCTCACCGCGGTCAATCCCGCCCCGGATCTGGCCCGAGAGGATCTGGAGAAGTTGTTCGAGCGTTTCTGGCGGAAAGATGAGGCGCACAGCGCCTACGGCCACTCCGGCCTCGGCATGTCGATCGTGAAAGCCTGCGCCATCCTGCTAGGCGGCGAGTGCCGGGCCTCGTTGGAGGCAGGGGAGCTGAAGGTGGAGGTGAAAATGCCCCGGTAGGCAGGTTTGCTCTCCGGGGCGGGCGGTCCCGATTCTTCCGAGGAGCCCTTAGATCTCGTCCTTGGCGAGCCAGCGGAAGCGTTTGATCTCGAAGTGTCGGCCGAAGTCGGCGGAGGCTTCGTCACGCTCCGGGTTGAGGCCGGTCGAGTCCGGGGCGACCGGCTCCGGAAGACGCTGGACGACGGCTTCGCACCAAGCCTCGGCTTCGACCGTGCCATCGGCGGCGGTCGAGCTGCCGTAGGCCCGGACCACGAAGGTGTCGGAGCGGGCGGACAACGCGGGGCCGAGGAACTGCAGCACGTCCGCCTGGGTGAGGAAGCCGAGGGCGCCCCACGCGGTGGTGTCCGGCTTGTTGCGCTGCTCCATGCGGGTCGGATCCGAAATGTGATCGGGGTGAGTGTAGTTCGGGAGCGACATGGAGTTGTCGAGCGGCCACTCGGCTTGGAAGGCGGAGTTGATCCCGGCGCGGTCGATGGCTTCCTGAAGCGCGCCCTTCTTGCCGGTGGAGTCGTTCGCGAGCCGCCGGTTCACGAAGTCGCCCATGGAGAGGAAGGGGCCGCGGAGCTTCACCTGGCGCACGATCTCCTCGGCGAGGCGGCGCACCTCGGCGCGCTTGAGGGTCCGCTGGCCGCTCCAGGCCTCGCGCGAATCGACCTCCGAGCCGTTGAATTCCCCGCCGAGTCCGGGGATGCGCGGAAAGGTCACGACGTCATCGCCGAACCGGGCACCGACGCTGGAGAGAAGGACCGACTCCCACGCCGTCACGCTGGTGGAGTTCACGTTGAATGCTCCGTCCACGCCGAGGCGCGAGGCGGCGCGGTGGAAGTCGAGGATGTCATCGCCGACCGTGTCGGTCCCGCCCGGCAGCAGGCGCATGCGGCCGTTTGGCAGGGGGGCATGGACGGGATCGGAGAGGAAAGACGACTTGTCCGCGGACGAGCCGCTCGACAGGAAGAACTCATCCCAGAGCGAGTGGTTCAGCTCGAAGCTGAGGTCGTAGATGAGGTTCTGATCGATGGCGATCTGGTCGAGGAAGCTGCGGGCATGGTAGGCCCAGTTGTCTTCGTTGGTGGTCGGATTGCCATCGTTGGTATCGGAGCGACCATCGGTCGCGTAGCCGATGGAGTCCTGGTTCCAGCCGCCCTTGTCGCGGTTGATGCGCTCGCTGCGGCGCG
>CAMLOZ010000531.1 GCA_946481625.1 uncultured Haloferula sp.
CGCGTAGAGCAGCGCGAGATCGCCCTTCGGCTTGAGCATCACGTGGCGGGTTGCGGCCTGCGCGGTTTCGGTCGCGCGCGGGTCGATCACGATGACCTGCGGGTTGCGGCGGTTGCGCATCACGCGCTGCCACAGGATCGGGTGGGCGATGCAGAGATTCGAACCCACCAGCACGATCACGTCGCTCTCCTCGAAATCCGCATAGCTGTAGGGCGGGGCATCGAAGCCGAAGGACTGCTTGTAGGCGACCACCGCGGTGGCCATGCACTGGCGGGTATTCGCGTCGCCGTGCAGGAAGCCCATGCCGAACTTGAAAAGGCAGCCGAGGAAAGCCATCTCCTCGAAAGGAATCTGTCCGGTGGAAAGGAAGGCCACCGACTCCCGGCCATGGCGCTCCTTGATGCCCTTGAAACGGGTGGTGAAGGCCTCGAGCGCCTCCGCCCAGCCGACCGGAACCGTCTTGCCGGTCTCGTCGCGGAGCAGCGGAACCGTCGCGCGCTCCGGCGAATCGAGCGGGTCGAGCGCCTGCCAGCCCTTCGGGCAAGCCATGCCGAGATTGACGGGGTAGCCCGCCTGCGGGGTCAGGTTGATCGCGCGGCCCTCGTCATCGAGGTGGACCTTGAGCTGGCACCCGGTCGCGCAGTATCCGCAGATCGAGGTGACGGTGGAGGCCGGCTTGAGGCGCCGCGGGACCCGGCCCAGGCCGAAATTCCCCGGCTCCAGCACGAGATCCGCCGTGAGCGGACCGCTGTGCTGTTTGAGAAAGCGCGAAAGCACTGGTGGAAGAAGTGGCACTGCCGCTGGAATAGCAGCAGGCGTGCGCGGTGCACCCTAACTCTCCCCGGGCCGGTCCCGGAAGGAATCATTCCGGCGATGAAAGCGACTCATCCACCGCCTGGAGGCGCCCTAGCGTCCGGCCGCCGCCATCGCGACCACGATCAGGATGCTCCACGCCCCCGCCATCAGAATGAAGGAAAAGGCGATGAAGAGCCTAGGGTGGCGGACAAAGAAGCCGGGACAGGGTTCCGCAGGATTCATGGCAGCTTGGGACTGGATCTCGTTACGGGGGGCGGCAGCGGAATCTCTCCGAAAGCCGGGATTTTTCCCCCCGACCGGCCCGCCGACGCCCTCCCACAGGCAGAAAAAACTATCGCCATCCGCGTCCGGGTGATTCGTGATTCCGCGCGTGATCCATCCCACGGCGATCATCTCCCCGGAAGCCAAGCTCGGCGCGAACGTCCGCATCGGGCCTTACTGTGTGATCGAAGCGGGCGTCAAACTCGGCGACGGCTGCGTGCTCCACTCCCATGTCGTGATCGGCGGCCCCTGCCGGATCGGCCGGGACAACGAGTTTTTCCCCTTCGCGGCGGTGGGCGGGAAAACGCAGGACCTCAAGTACCTCGGCGAGCCGACCTGGCTGGAGATCGGGGACCGGAATGTCTTCCGCGAGAATAGCACGATCCACCGCGGCACCCACGAGGAGATCCCCACCCGGATCGGCTCGGACAATCTCTTCCTCTGCTACTCGCACGTCGCCCACGATTGCCAACTCGGCAACCACATCATCCTCTCGAACAACGGCACGCTCGGCGGACACGTCGAGGTTGGAGATTACGCAATCGTCTCCGGCCTCGCCGCGATCCACCAGTTCTGCCGGATCGGCTGCCATTCGATCATCGGCGGCTGTGCGAAGATCGTGCAGGACGTGCCGCCGTATATGATCGTGGATGGCAATCCCGGTGCCACCCGTGGTCTGAACCAGGTAGGCCTGCAGCGGCGCGGGTTCGACGAGGAGGACATCAAGGCCCTCAAGGCCGCTTACAAGAAGCTCTTCCTGAAGAAAGACGGGAATCTGGCCACGGCTCTCAGCTCGCTCAAGGCGGACCGCCCGGCGAGCCATCCGCCGGTGAAGCACCTGATCGAGTTCATCGAGGGATCGAAGCGGGGCATTTCGCGGTGAGCGGCCGGCAGTTGCGGCATGAATGGAGTGGAAGGCGTTCCCCTTTTGGCGGGAGCGACATGGAGCGGGGACACTCTTGTCCCCGTTCTCCACGTCATCCCGGGCGACAGGAGTGTCGCCTCTCCTTACGGCTGTCGCATTAGGCGGACCCTTGAAGAACTCTCCCTCTACTCCACCGTCACGCTTTTCGCGAGGTTCCTCGGCTGGTCGATCTCGCAGCCGCGCTGGTTCGCTATGTGATACGCGAGCAGTTGCAGAGCCACGGCGGTCGGGATGGTGCTCACCAGCGGATGACAGCCGGGGACTTCGATGACGTCGTCCATTGCCTCGGCCGCCTCGTGGTCGCCTTCGGTGATGATGCCGAGGATTTTCGCGCCGCGGGCGCGGCATTCCTCGACGTTGCCGAGGGTCTTGTCCTTGCCGGGGATGTCGTTTGCCAGCGCGATGACGGGCGTGCCTTCCTGGAGCAAGGCGATGGGACCGTGCTTGAGTTCCGCGGCGTGATAGCCCTCGGCATGGATGTACGAGATCTCCTTGAGTTTGAGGGCACCTTCCAAGGCCACGGGATATTGCGGGCCTCGGCCGATGAAGAAAGCGTGCTCGTTGTGCGCATAGCGGGCGGCGATCGCGGCAATGATGTCGCTCTGAGCGATGACCCTTTCGACCAGCGAGGGGATCGATTCGATCTCGCGGGCGAACTTCATGCCTTCCTCGCGCGAGAAGCGGCGGCCGCGACCGAGTTTCAGCGCCATCATCAGCATCACGGCAACCTGGCAGGTGAAGGCCTTCGTGGAGGCCACAGAGATCTCGGGGCCGGCATGCAGATACACGCCGCGACCGGTCTCCCGGGCGATGGTCGAGCCGACGACATTGCAGAGGCCCATGACAAAGGCCCCTTTCTGGTTCGCCTCGCGGACGGCCGCAAGCGTGTCCGCCGTTTCGCCCGACTGCGAAATGGCGACGACGAGGTCGCGGCTCCCGATGATGGGGTTGCGATAGCGGAACTCGGCCGCCTGCTGCACCTCCGCATGGATGTCCGCCATGTCCTCGAAGGCATACTCGCCGACAAGACCGGCGTGCAGCGAGGTACCGCATCCGACGAGGACAACGCGCTGGATCTCCGCGAGATCGCGCGGCGAGGTGCCCATACCCGAGAGCACGGAGGAGCCAAGATTGAAATCGAGACGACCGCGGATGGCATTGCGCAGGGAGTCCGGCTGCTCGTGGATTTCCTTCAGCATGAAATGGGCGAAGCCGCCCTTCTCCGCCGCCGCGGCATCGAAGCCGAGTTCATTCACCTCGCGCGTCACCGGCACCT
>CAMLOZ010000532.1 GCA_946481625.1 uncultured Haloferula sp.
CTTCGAACTGGCGACCACGGAGTTCCTCAAGACCGATCCCTCGGCGAAGTTGCAGTTCGACTACGGGAGCCCCATGCAGGCTTGGGCCTACCAGTATGGCGACGATCCGGCGATGCGGAACCGGCTGGTGGAATTCGCGAAGACCACGGGACGCCCGGGCGACTATGCCGAGCTGAATTACCACCTGCTGAGGAATTGGGCGCAGGAGGATGCGATGGGGATGCTGAGCTATCTGCACGAACTGCGGGAGTATCTCGAATCGGATGCGGTGCCTGCGGCGGAGCGACCGGCGGTGGATGCCAAGGCGGTGGCAGTGGCGATTTACCGCGAGTATGACCGGCCCGCACTGGAGTGGTGGATGGAGCGCTACGGCGAGAGCCGGGACACCCCCGCGCCGATGCGCGATGCGATGTCGCAGTGGACCCACAAGTATCCCGACAAGGTGTTGCAGTGGTTCGATGAGCAGCCGCCATCGCCGCAGAGGGACGCGCTGGCGTCCTCGGTGATCCCGGCGCTGATCCAGCAGAAGAAGTTCCAGGAAGCGGCGGGGACGATCGCGACCATGCAGGATGCGGATTATCGTCAGGCGGCGACGGAGCGGCTGGAGATTCTGTGGAGCGAGCAGGATGCCGCGGCCGCGGCGGCGTGGAAGTCCGGGCTCGGCGGTGAATAGGCCGCGCCGCGTGAGTCACTCCTCGACGGCGATCGCCCTCAACCGGAAGTACCGGCGCGTTGCCGATGGGGCGGCATCGGTGACGGTCACCGCTCGGACGAGACCGCCTGTTTCGGAACTGAAGCCGGGACCGGTCGGCGCAGCCCCATCGACGGACTCGGCAAGGGGCTCCCATGGGTCGAAGTCATCGGTCGCTTCCACGATCAATCGGTAGCCACGGGCGCGGGTGTCGCGATTGAACTGGAGGGTAGTGGTCCCGCCCGAGCGGAAGATGTTCATGCCGGTATCGAAGACAAGGGGCGAACTCCCGCCCGCGTATTCGATCAGGTTGGGGAGCCCGTCACGATCGGGATCGGCGTCGTCACTGGAGATGGCCGGATCCGCGAGTTGCGGGGCGGTGAAGCGCTCGCCGAGCCAGGCGTGGTAGCTGGTGCCGCCACCCGCGCCATTGAGCGGATCGCCAAGCACCGCGGCAAGGCTGGTATCCTGCAGCAGGCTGGGAGGCGCTCCGAGACCGGTGATGGGAACGCCTTGCAGATCGGTGCCGGTCAGGGCCGCCGGCGGACGGCGCAGGCGGAAGTACTCCGCATCCGCGACCAGATCGGGATTGCCGCCGCTGAAGACGGTGCGGTTGTGGTGGAATTCGTTCTGGCCGCTGACCGAATCCCAATCGGTGTAGGTGGTGATGCCGACCTGCAAGGTGGCGGGCATGTCGTTTCTAACAAAACGGTTTTCGATGATCCACGGTCCCTCGCCATGGCGCCGGAGCAGCAGGAAGACCGCGCCGCGCCGGATGAACTGGAGCGTGATCAGGTCGTTGTCCGCGGGGATGCCCGTCTGGACGGCGTAGAGGGTCGAGACACTGTTGGTGGTCGTCTTCACCTCGCAGTACCAGGTGTTCGCCACGTTGCCCCAGGCGGAATCGGCATTGCCGAAGGAAAGGAAGATATAGTTCTCCGTGCCGCGTTGCCACGGCGTCGTGTAGTGGTTCGGCTGGCCGGGCGGCGGCGGGGGCCAGGGAAGCACGACGTTCGGGCCGGGATCGGGAACCGGAGCCGCATTCGTCAGGCCGCGCGGGGTCCGCACCATGATGCCGCCCAAGCTGTAAGCCGAACTCGGACGACCGGGCAGGCTGTTGCGGCGGTTCGCCCGCATTCGCATCGTGGCCACGAAGTCACCGGTGACAGGCTTGTAGGCGTAGGCGCCGGTCCAGTTCTCATACCAACTGCTGCTGTAAGGCATCATCCGCAGGTGGCCGGGGCGGGATGTATCGATGTCCCAGGTTTCCAGTTTGCTGATACCCCAGCCTTCCTCGGTTTCGTTGCGCAGCCATTGGGAGAGGGTGGCGGGGTTGTCGAACTCGTCCGAGAGCGGTGCCAGATCGTCCTCCGGCTCGAATTGATGCGATGCCTGGTTGGAGGCGAGATTCGGCGCGCTATCGTCGATCGCGGTGGCTCGGTCCGCGGGAAGCTCCACCGTGACTGTTCCGGCTTGGGCGAATCCGGCGATGCGGAGACGGTAGCTGGCGGCGTCCACGGTTGTCAGATGGCTGGTGGAGGTGCCTGCCGTGCCGCCCGCGACGAAGTCGGAGGCGGAAAGGCCGGTGACAGGTTCGGAGAAAACCACGTCGAACTCGGCGAAGGGCGCGCCCGATGGCGACGCTTGGACTGGCGTGATCGTCACGGATGGGTTGGCTGGCGGGGCGTCGCTGCTGCCGTCGAGTTGGAGCAGGAAGTCCCGCAGGTTGTTGTAGTCCGCGGCCGGAAGCGACAGCGCGGAGCGGTGGGCATTGGCGGCGGTCCGCTGGTCGGGAGTGGTGACCAGCAGGTCGTCGAAGCCGGAGTCGTCTCCGGTGGTGGTGACGACGAGGGTGTTCGTGGTGCCCGCGTTGAAGGCGACGTTCTCGATCCGGATCCGTTGCCAATGGTCGCCGGGATTGCCCGAGCCGAAGGGCCGGGTCACGGCGACCTGATGCGGCGTGCCGTTCACCGTGACCGTGAGCGTGCCCGGAGAACTCCAATAGGGTGCCTGCCACCGCAACTCGATGTCCCCTTGGCCCGCCGCCGTGCCGCCATCGATGTTCTGGAACGTGACCGTTTCACCGCTGCCCACATAGACCATCTGGCCGTGCATCGAGCTGTCTTCGTTCAAGGTGGGATAACCGGGCTGGACGACCCCTGCGCCCAGCGTGGCGGCGGAATTCGTTTTTCCCCGCATTTTTATACCCAGGAGCGGGTAATAGACGAAACTTTGCAGCTACTAAGCCAGCTGGCTACTGGCTGAGAACTCAACAGACGCGGTTGTATTCCAAATACGTTTAAGAACGAGCCCTTTCCGCCTGGACGATCGACAAACTTGACCAATACTCAAGATTACTGGCGCGGACATCTCCCCCCAAGTGTCTCGCCAGGCAAGGTACCGTGGACCGCGTACCTTGATTACTCCTAATGGTCTTAACCCGGATTCGCCCCCAGAATCCGGGTTTTTTTTGACTCGTAGTTTTATAGCGCGACTCGGGCTAGCGGGAATAGACGCTGGAAGTTGCTGCTCGTCTGTTCGGCGAGTTGCTGATAACTCACGCCCCGCAGCA
>CAMLOZ010000533.1 GCA_946481625.1 uncultured Haloferula sp.
GGTCCTGCTGCCGGGATCGGGAAGTCCGGTTTCATCCAACGAACTTCTGGAAGACAAGGAAGGCAACGTGTGGATCGCCAGCCCGATCAACGGACTGGTCCGGGTCAGGACGAGCCGGGTGGAGGTGTTGGACAAGGCACACGGGCTCTCCGACAACGCGACCTTCGCCGTGATCCAAGCGCGCTCGGGCGAATGGTGGCTCGCCAATCGCAGCGGCGGCCTTACCCGCTGGACTCCCCAGGGGTCCGAGCAGGTGGATGTGATCCCCGGCGGATACCACCGCTCCATCGGCGCGCTGTTCGAGGATCGCGATGGCGTGATCTGGGCGGCGGCGCGGGATGGCAGTGTCTTCGCGGGGAAAGATGGCATCTTCGAGGCTCCGTTCGCGAAAACCCAGATCCCCTCGAAGGTGCGGACCATCCATCAGGATGCGGGCGGCACGATGTGGTTCGGCGGATCACAAGGCTTGGCATCACGCCAGGACGGGCAAGTCCGGCAGCATGGGGCCGAGGCGGGCGTCCCGGAAACCGATATCACCGTGATCGGCAGCGCGGGCGAAAGCCGGATTGTCTTCGGCACGGCGGACGGCCGGGTCTTCCTCGGGAATAGTGCCGGATTCAAACCCTTGGGCCAAACCGGGGATTTGCAACACCGCTGGATCTCAGGCCTCCATGTCGCCGCGGAGAAAGAGGTGTGGGCGAGCACGCTCGGCAGCGGCCTCTTCCTCTGGAACGGCAAGCGCTGGCATGCCTTCGGTTCGGGGCAAGGTTTGCCCGATTCCCGCCTGACCTGCCTGCTCGACGATGGTCGCGGGCAATTCTGGTTCGGATCGTTGGGAGGTATCCTAAGGGCAAGCCGGAGGGAACTTCTACAGCGAACGAAGGATCCCGAGGCACCGCTGCATTGGCTCAGGCTGGATCGTTCCGATGGCTTGCCCTCCCGCGAATGCATCGGCGGCTATCAGCCCGCCGGATGGCAAGGGAGCGACGGGAGACTGTGGTTTCCGACGGGAAACGGCATCGTGCGCGTGCGTCCCGAACTCGTGGAAATCAACCGGGTGGCACCCCCGGTCTATCTCCGCTCCGTGCGGGTGAACGGCACGCAGCATGATGGCGGAAGCGGGAACATCGAGGCCGGCCCCGGCCGCTCGCGGGTGGAGTTCCGCTTCGTGGGCCTCGGTTACAGTGCCCCGGAGAAGATCACCTATCGCGCCCGCCTAACAGGCCTCGATGATATCTGGCGCGAGCTCGGGGGACAGCGGGTGGCCGCCTTCGAGGCCGTGCCTCCGGGACGCTATACATTCGAGGTGATGGCCGTGAACGGAGACGGCGTACGGAGCGATAGCATCGCAAGCGTGAAGATCGTCATCCGCCCCCATTTCTGGGAGACGGCATGGTTCATGGTCACGGGCGGACTTTGTGTTCTTCTCATCGCTGCGGCGGCGGGATGGCTGCTGGCGCGGCGGAAGATGAAACGGCGCATCGAGAAGCTCAGGATCCGCAACGCGCGGGAGGGCGAACGCGCGCGCATCGCCCGCGACCTGCACGACGACCTCGGGGCGAGCCTGACCGAAATTTCGATTCTCGCCGCGCTTGCGGCGGAGGATGCTGCGGGAGGACCGTTGCATCCCCCGCTCGACCAACTCTCGGCAAAAGCCAAGAACGTCGTCGGCGCGCTGGACGAGATCGTCTGGGCGGTTAATCCGCGGGAAGACACATTACGCTCCCTCATCGAGTACATTGCCGCCTTCGCCCGCGAGTTTCTCGATATCGCCCGCATTCCGCTGCGCAGCGAGGTAACCCGCGAGATCCCGGATCATCCGCTCGCCGCCACCGAACGCCACAGCATCTTCCTCGCCGCCCGCGAGGTTCTCAACAATGTCGTGAAGCATTCCGGTGCCACCGAGGTGAAGCTCAAGATCACGATGGAGGACGGCCACCTGGAGATCCGGATCGAAGACAATGGCCGCGGGTTCCATCTCGACTACGGACGGGCTGGTGACGGACTGGGCAATCTCGAACGACGCATGCGCGAGGCAGGCGGGACCTGTAGCATCAACACCGCCCGGGGACGTGGCACTACCGTCATCTTGAACGTCCCGCTGCTTGCTTCACCCGCCACCGAAACCTAAGCTTCTTTCATCATGTCCAAGGAACCCGCCACCGATGTCGCCATCGTGGAAGACAATGCCGCGCTCGGATCGAGCCTCCGCAAGATCGTGGAATCCGCGCCGGAGTGCCGCTGCGTCGGTGTATGGACCAGCGCGGAGGACGCCTTGAAAAAGATCGATGCTTTCCGGCCGCACGTGGTTCTTATGGACATCAACCTTCCCGGCATGTCCGGCATCGAGGCCACCGCCCGGGTCAAGCAGCACCTGCCGGATATCCAGGTGATCATGGTCACCGTCTATCGCGACCACGACAAGATCTTCGCCGCGCTGAAGGCAGGAGCCTCCGGTTATCTGTTGAAACGCTCGACCCCGTCCGATGTACGTGACGCGATCCGCGACGTTCGCTCCGGTGGCGCACCGATGAGTGCGGAGATCGCGCGGCGGGTCGTCGAAGCCTTTCACCAACCGGCCAAGCCGGAGCAATCCGGCGACGAAGTGAAGCTTTCAAAACGCGAGACCGAAATTCTCGAACTTCTTTGTGAAGGCTTGGCGAACAAGGAGATCGCCGACCGCCTCGATATCTCGGTCGAGACCGTCCGAGTGCACCTCAAGCACGTGTATGAAAAGCTGCATGTGCGGTCCCGGACGGAAGCGGCGATGAAGTTCCGCGATTCCAAGGAAGAGCCGCGCTTCCCGATCTGAGCCCCCTCGGGAACGCTCATACCCCCCTTGGGGTAATCGACGCATATGCGTCCATAATGGATAACGATTCTTGTAATTGCGGGATAGGCCGCAAAATCCCCCTTCCGGGACAACCCAAGAATCGTCGAAACCCATGAAAACCGCCCCTTCCGGCGGCACGCTTCGTGCCGCTATCCTTAGCTGCGCAAGCCTGTGCGCCACTTATACCGCCGAGGCCGCAAAGACCTGGACCGGTGCCGCTGACGCCACCTGGGAAAACGTGGCCAACTGGCAGGAAACAGCACTGCCGGCCACTACCGAAAGCGTTATTTTCAACGGCAGTTCCTTGTCGAACCTCGCGGTCGATCTTGGAGCGGCCCGGGTGATCGCCGGGATCAATCTCTCCAACCCCGCCGGCGCGGTCTCCCTCAACACAAACTCCCTGACAATCGGCAAGAGCGGGATCGACA
>CAMLOZ010000534.1 GCA_946481625.1 uncultured Haloferula sp.
CCCGCCGAAAATGAAATCCGGCCGCCCCCGAAGGAGCGACCGGATCGCATGACCATGGGAAGCTGATTGCCGATCATTCATTCGTTCTCCCGCACCCGGTAGAAGCGGCGCGGCACCGTGGGAGGCACGTTTTCCTCGGTGAAGGTCCCGCCGCTCACGGTCGGGGCGATGGTATTCCAGGAACCGGTGCCATCCCAAGCTTCCACCGCATAGGTTTTTCCGGCCGCAGAGGTCCACTCGATCGCGACCGTCTGTTGGGCGGCATTGCGCACGATGCTGGTGATCCTGAGGGTTTCCGTCTCACCGCCCGGCGTCTCGTAAGTGTAAGTCAGCGTGATCGTACCGGCGACGCTCGCGGCAAGGTCCGCCACGTTCGAGTAGTTCACCTGTACGGGCGAGTTCGCCTCCGGTGGAGTGCCGAAGGAAAGCGCGAAGGGCTGGCTTCCCGTCACCGTGCTCAGGATGTCCGGATGATAGCTAACCCCGGCATTGGCCGCCGTGAGGGTTTGTTCGAAGGTCGGGATCGCGAAGCTCACCTCGATCGGCTCCCCCGTCGCGCCCACCCCGTTGTTGCCACCGCCGGTGCCGCTGAAGGCGATTCCACCGATCGAAAAGGTTCCGCCCAAGCCCGCGTTCGCGTTCCCCTCGTCGCCGTCCTGGCCGATGGTGCCTTCGAGCAGTCCTTCGATCTCGCAGTGGATCGTGAAGGATTGCAGGGTGCCCAGCGTGGCATTGAAGGGCTGGAAGGTCGCGGTGAAGAAGTCGTTCGGCACAAGGGCCTCGCTTCCGAAGCCGTTGTAGAGATTCCCCTCGTTGGAGGCGGAGAAGTTGGCGGGCTGGACCACGGTTTCAGCAACCAAAGGCCGGGCGGCAAGGACCAGGATCAGGGGCAGGGTCTTTTTCATGGGATGGATTCTCTCTCGAGCGCCACATGAAGCATTCCGGAAGCCAGAAGCTGCCATTTCCGGATACATTCAACGACGAGGGCGGGCCGGACGAGGCGGATATCCCCGCGACCCGCTACCCAAAATCGCAAAGATCCCACGGTTCGCGGGGTTGTCACATGAAAGGGAATCCGCTATGCATCGTTATTCAACGCGACACCAAAATGACGAACCCAGACTCAAAAGTGATCATTTCAGACGCCGGACGCCGGAATTTCCTCAAGGCCCTGGGTGGCGCAGGTGCGGCATTGTCCGCAGCCACGGGAATGGCACGTGCCCAAGGCAGCCCCGGCAGGGCCTCTGGCGCGAAGTATATGGGCGACTTCGCAGCCCCGAAGCTGGAGAAGGTCAAGGTCGCCATCATCGGGGTCGGCGCGCGGGGGTCCGGCCATGCGGCCCAGCTCGCCGTCATCGAAGGCGTGGATTTCGTCGGCATCTGCGACCTGCGCGAGGATCTGGTGAAACGCTCGGAGACGAAGGTCGCCGCGAAGGGCCACAAGCCGAAGCTCTATTCCGGGGACGAGAATGCCTGGAAGAAGATGCTGGTGGAAACCAAACCGGACGCCGTTTTCATCGCGACGCCTTGGGATGTGCACGCCGTGATGTGCGTGGAGTCCATGAAGGCCGGTGCGCACGCCTTCTCCGAGGTGCCGATCGCGGTGACGGTAGAGGAGATGTGGGAGATCGTGGATACCTCCGAGAAGACGGGCCGCCATTGCATGATGATGGAGAACGTCAACTACGGCCGCGAGGAACTCCTCTACCTCAACATGGTCCGCCAAGGCGTGATCGGCGAGCTGCTCCACGGCGAGGCCGCCTACATCCACGAGCTCCGCGGCCAGATGAACGGCGGCGACACCACCGGCTCGTGGCGCACTTACCACTACGCGAAGCGGAACGGGAACCTGTATCCGACCCACGGTCTCGGCCCCGTCGCGCAGTACATGAATCTCGCCCGCGGCGAGGACAACTTCCGCCGGATGGTTTCATTCTCCTCTCCGGCGATGGGTCGCGGACTCTACGCCCAGCGCTCGGAGAAGCTCAGCAAGCCGGACTTCAAGACCCTCAAGTTCGAGGGCGGCGACATCAACACCTCGATCATCAAAACCACGCTCGGCCGCACCGTGATGGTGCAGTGGGATGAAACCTCGCCGCGTCCTTACACCCGTCACAACCTGATCCAAGGGACCAAGGGCACGCTCAAGGGATTCCCGAACGGGATGGCCATCGAGGGTGTGACGAAGAGCTACCACGAGTGGACCGAGAGCGAGGAGTTCGAGAAGATCGCCGAGAAGTACGAGCACCCGCTCTTCAAGCGCATGGGCGAGCTGTCCTCGAAGATGGGCGGCCACGGCGGCATGGATTTCCTCATGCTCTTCCGCATCATCGAATGCCTACGCCAGGGCGAGCCGCTCGACCAGAATGTCTATGAAGGCTGCTTCTGGTCCGCGGTCGGGCCGCTCAGCGAGAAGTCGGTGAAGGAAGACGGCATGCCGCAGGACTTCCCGGACTTCACCCGCGGCGGGTGGAAGACCACCAAGCCGCTCGGCGTGGTCGCCTGAGATCGCCCCGAGCCTTTCTTGTTTGGGTTCAGTGGCCGTCCTTGGGGAAGGGCGGCCACTTCTTTTGCCGTGGTCGTCACAGGCTGGAAAACTCCAGCGAGAAGCGGGCGAGGTATTTCTTCAGGCGGTCCGCGTCGTTCGCCACCGTGCGCTTCCGGCGCGAGACGGCGAAAAGCTCGCGTCCGGCATCGGACAGGCTCTTGCAGCGCCGGCAGACGGCGATGACATGGGCCAGTTGCACCCGGTCGAAGGGATCGATTTCATCCACCGCCGGTCCAAGCAGCGATTCGAGATCGCAGGTCTCCGCGGCGGATGCCGCGCTTCCCGGACGATGCCAGCTCTCCTTGAGCCGAACAATCTCCTCTTCCACTTCTTCCACCCGGATCCTGCCGCGGGGTGCCAGCGTCGCCATGCGGGTGACGGCGGCATTGAGATCGCGGAAGTTGCCGGACCATGGCGTATCGGGCGATTCGGCGAAGCGGAGGAAGGCTTGGCGCGCCTCCTTGTTGAAAGTGGCCCGGCGGCCCTGCGAACCGCTGAAGCGTTCCAGCTCGAAATCGAGATTCGGCGCGATATCCTCCCGGCGTTTCGCCAGCGAAGGCAGCGCAAAGGTCCAGAGATGAATGCGTGCCAGCAGGTCCTCGCGGAAGGTCCCATTCCCCACCGACTCGCGCAGGTCGCGGTTGGTGCCGGCGATGAGTTGGAAATCGCTCCTTACCGGCCGGTCGGCACCGAGGGGAAGGAATGTCTTGTCC
>CAMLOZ010000535.1 GCA_946481625.1 uncultured Haloferula sp.
AAACCCTTCCTCCTCCCCCTCGTTGCCGCCCTGCTCTCCATCGCTCCCGCCGGTGCCGTGCCGAAGGACCCGCCGGCGATCGCCGTGACGATCCAAATCCACGAGGAGCCGAAGCCGCACATCCTCGCCGCCATCTGGCCGGATGGCACGATCATCTGGTCGGAGGATCAGAAGAACGGCGGCCCGCCCTATCTCACCGCGAAGATCGATGCCGCCAAGCTCACCGCCTTCCTCGCGAAGCTGGAGAAGGAAAGCGTCTTCAAGAAGACCGCGGACGGCGTGTTCCAGACCGGGCCGGATTCATCGTATCACCTGATCGACCTGCTGAGCGGCAAGAAGCATGGCTCGCTCGCCTCATGGCATGAACTCTTCGAGCGGAATCCGAAGCTGGTGGTGAGCAGCCACGGGGTTTCCTCACTCGACGGCCGCACGCGCGAGCAGGTGATGCGCGAGGACGAGCAGGCCTACCGCGACTTCCGCACCCTGTGGAAGGAGATCCGGGATTTCACCCGCGGATTGATCCCGAAGAAGGGCGAGCGCTACGAGGGAGAGTTGAAGTTCAAGTATCCGGATTGAGGTCTCGGCCTACCATTCGTGGCGGAAGGACTCTTGTCCTCCGGCTGAGGCAGTACGCGGGAAAAAAGCCCCTGGCGATCCACGGGGGATAACGCGAACCGCCGGAAGCACCGAGTGCTTCCGCTACCAAAACGAGCGCCACCCTCACGGCGCGAATTCCACCCGCAGGCGCAGCGGCTTCGGCCCCTCCGGCACGTCCAGATCCAGCGGGATCTGCACCGTCACCTCGGTGCTGCCGTTCTCCAGCTTGCGGCGGATGATCTCGCCCGTGCCCCTCCACGGCGCACGGCCGTCCTTGCGCGCGATCTCGATCCGGTTCCCCTCGTCCGTCACCATCTCCACCACGTAGGACACGTCCCGCGGGATCTCCGGCGGCAGCACGAAGATCATCAGCGGCTCCGGCGGATCGCCGATGAAGGCCAGCGTCGGCAGCTTCTCCCAGGCATCCGGATCGTTCATCGGCGCCAGGTCGAAGGCATACGCCATCAGGTTCGTGATCCCGTCCGTATCCAGATCCGCTTCCGGATCGGCGAAGACGCCCACCAGCCCGTTCGCATCCGCCCAGTCGAAATAATCGCTCTCGCCCGCCGACGCCGGAACGAGACCCGCAAGCAGCAGGCCGATGGCAACGATGACGGGACGGCAGGACATGAGGGGGAAAAAGATAACTATTCGGCACACCCCGTCCAGCCCCGAATCCGGCAGCCGGAACAGGTGTCCGCAGCATGAAACCCGCCCCGCATCCAAAGGATGCGCGGAACTTCCGCACCCCCATCGTAGCGGAACGACCGCGTCGTTCCGGCTGCTCGCCTCCCCCCCTCGAATCGCCATGAGCTTCTCCCACCCATCTTCCCCCACCCACCCGCGACACAAGAAACTCTTCCTGTCCCTCCTCCCTCTGATAGGAACTGTTCCTACATGACCAAGCGCATCCGTCTCAAGGACGTGGCCGAGCGGGCCGGGGTCGCGGTGAACACCGCCTCCACCATCCTCAACCGCCGCCCGAATTCCTGGGCCTCCAAGGAAACGGAGGCCCGCGTCTTCCAGGCCGCGAAGGAACTCGGCTACCGCCCCTCCAAGACCGCCCGCGCCCTCCGCTCCGGCCGCTACCACACCATCGGCCTCCTCATCCAGGACCTCACCAACCCCTTCTTCTCCACCCTCGCCGACGAACTCGAAGCCGCCGTCGAGGAACGCGGCTACAACCTCATCGTCGAAAACTGCCGCTCCTCCCTCGTCCGCGAAAAACAAATCTTCGCCGACCTCGCCGACCTCGAGGTCGATGGCAGCGTGCTCTGGCTCTCCGACAACGAGGTCTTCCGCACCGAGCTCGCCGGGATGGCCCAGGCGAATCACCCGCTCGTCGCCCTCGGCAATGGCATCCCGGAAAAACCACTCCCCGTCGATGCCGTCTTCTCCGACTTCACCCAGGGCCTCAGCGAAGCCGTCGATGCCCTCTGCGGCCTCGGCCACACCCGCTTCGCCTTCCTCAGCGCCCTCGCCGAAGGCCAGGCCGATGGCAACCGCCCGCGCCTCTTCCAGGAAATGCTCGCCGCCCGCGGCATCGCCGCCGCGAATATCGACATCCTCCGCACCGGCCACACCGTCGAGAGCGCCTGCGAGACCTTCGCCGGCTTCCTCCGCAAGCGCCCCGACAAGCGCCCCACCGCACTGCTCGCCATGAACGACCTCGCCGCCATCGGTGCCATGCGTGCCGCCCTCGAAGCCGGCATGCGGATCCCCGCGGACCTCTCCGTCGTCGGCGTCGATGACGTGCCGCTCTGCTCCTACCTCCCCATCGCCCTCACCTCCATCCGCCAGCGTTACAAGGCCATCACCCGCACCGCCGCCGACCTCCTCATCTCGCGCATCGAGTCCACCGAACCCATCGACCCCCGCCAGGAGGTCTTCGCCACCGTTTACACCCCCCGCCAGAGCACCGGCCCCGCCTGAATCCCGAATGCCGCTAGGGACCGTTCGCGCCATCGACATGGATTGGACGGATGATCTCTGATCACCTGGTCTGGAATCCGTGAAATCCCTGTTCATCTGCCCGAAGCGACCCTTGGACTTCTCTCTTTCTTAAGGCGCCGCCGCGGACCCGCACTATCTTCGCGGTAACCGTGTCGTGTCCTACCTTCGAAGTCCCTCACGGGAGCCCCGATTACCTGGAGCTGGTGCGTCTCCGCGACCTCTACCTGCGCCAGCCGCTCGGACTGCGCCTTCACGGCGAGGACCTCTCCGGAGAGGCATCGCAGCGTCACTTCGCCATCAAGGAAGCCGGCTCCATCGTCGGCGGCCTCATCGCCCTGCGCCTCTCCGCCGACTCCGTGAAGCTCCGGCAAATGTGGATCCTCCCCGAGCTTCGCGGCCGGGGAAACGGGAAGCACCTGCTCCGGACCGTCGAGCAAGCCCTGCTTCAGGACGGCGTCCGCCACTTCACCCTCCACGCCCGCGGCGAGGCCATCGGCTTCTACCGCAAATGTGGCTACGAACCCGTCGGCGGCCCCTTCACCGAAATCGGCCTCCCCCACCAGCGCATGGACAAGTTCCCATGACGCCGCAGCGGCCCGCCCGAGTGTCGTCTCTCCTCACCGCTCCCCCCAAGCGCCAGCCATAAGGACAGGGGACACTCCTGTCCCCGGCCCTCACCTCCCCCTCGACGACAAAAGTGTCGCCTCT
>CAMLOZ010000536.1 GCA_946481625.1 uncultured Haloferula sp.
GTCGCCAGACCTTCATCACGTCACCACAGGTGGTATCCACCACGTAGCAGCCGCGCTCCTCGATCTTCTCCATGAAGTTCGTCGGCGCGCCGAAGGCCGGGACGATCACCACGTCCTCCGGGCTGAGCTGGTCGTAGTCGTCGGTAAGCGTCTGCCACGGCAGGGACACGATGCCCATGTCCACGAGCTGGCGGTTGACCTCCGGGTTGTGGATGATTTCGCCGATCAGGAAGATGCGCTGGTCCGGGAAGACGCGGCGGGCGGCATAGGCAAGGTCGATGGCGCGCTCCACACCATAGCAGAAGCCGAATTGCTGGGCGAGGCGGACGGTGGTGTTGCCGATGGTGATTTCGCCGCCGTTTTCCCGGATCTTCTCGACGATGGACGAGCGGTAGTGGCGCTCCACCTCGGCATTGACCTGGGTCATCACGTCCGGGCGGCGGACGTTCACGCGGGGGCGCTTCTGCTTGTCGGCGGCGGTTTCGCTCATGCGGGGGCGATATAGCGCCGCAATCCCCGGCGACCAAATCATTTCCCGGGGCGGGTGGCCTGCGCATCTTTGCGCCGGAGCGCCGGGAGAGCCAGAAGCGAGAAAAACACGGCGGCGAGCACCTGCATCCAGATCAAATAGACCGGCCACGGGCCCATGTGATCCAGGAGGCTGGGGTTTTCGGGCTTCCGGGCGGCGAAGCCGAAATTCGTGCCGAGCCAGGCATTCACCGCCATGGCGATCAGCAGGTAGACATTTCCCCACAGGAGCGCCTTCAGCGGATCCCGCCACCACGGACGCTCCGCGCGCCAGCCCAGCACGATCGGGAGGTAGAACGCGGTGCCGACGATCGCGAAATGGTGGACGAAAAAGGTGACGAAGGCGGGGTGGGGGAAGCCGATGGTGATCGCCGGAGTGGCGAGGGCCTGAACCGTGGCGGCCAGCCCCCAGAAATACGTGAGAGTGGCCAGCAGCCGGTTGCCCGTCAGCAGCGCGAAGCCCCCGATGAAGGCCGCGATGTCGCACAGGTGGAGGGGCAGGGTGCTGTCCAGGTCGGGCGGGCCTTCGATGGTGGACCAGGCCGCCTGCGAGTAGCCGAAGGCCGAGAAACAGAGCAGGGCGAGGGTGAAGCGGGCGATCCGTTCGCAACGCCCGCCCCGCCGGCCCAGCAGGATCATCACGGCGATTCCCAGCGCCCCGGCCCCCAGCGCCCAGCCGTGCATGGCGGAAAAGGGCGTGAAGACGGGCGGCATGGAGATAGGGAAAGCCGGTTGGACCCGGCCCGGCAAGGAGGGATCGGCGGACTATTTCTTCTCTTCCACCTTCATATCGATGTCGCCCGACTTCTTGTCGCGCTCGACCTCGATGCCACCGGCGGGGGTCTCGATGTCGAGGACCTTCTCCTTGCGCTTGCAGGAGCTGCCGCCGAAGGCAAAGGCAGCGAGAAGGATGGCGGTGACAGCTCCGGAACGGTTTTTCATGGTTAGGGATTTGGCGGTTTAAAGGGACGGGCCGGGGATCGGTGACCGCCTCTTGGGGGAAAATAGACGGGATTGCGGCGGGTCGCCACCGCTTGCTGCGTTTCTGCAAGTATTTCGCCATGTGGTGGAAACGGCGGCCTTCTTCCTGCCGGTTCGCATTTCCCGCCGTTGACGTGCGCCCCTTTCCCCCCTGAAATGCGCGCCCCCGGCAGGGTCCGGGTGTGTATATGGACTATTCGCAGAAAATCGCCCGTCAGATCGCCGGCATTCCCCGTTCGGGAATCCGCGATTTCTTCGAGCTCGTCCAAGGCCGGGAGGGCGTGATCTCCCTCGGCGTCGGCGAGCCCGACTTTACGACTCCATGGCATATTCGCGAAGCCGCCATCTACGCCCTCGAGAAGGGCCATACGAGCTACACCTCGAATCTGGGGTTGCCCGCCTTGCGCAAGGCGATTGCCCGCTACGTTTCCGATTTCTTCCACGTCGAGTACGAAGCTCTCACCGAAGTGCTGGTTACCGTCGGTGTTTCCGAGGCGATCGACATTGCCTTGCGCGCCTTGGTGAACCCGGGCGACGAGGTGATCTACCACGAGCCCTGCTACGTTTCCTATTCGCCTAGCATCGTGATGGCCTACGGCACCGCGGTGGGCGTGCACACGCGGAAACGGGACGGCTTCTCGCTGAAGCCGGAGGAGCTGGCGAAGGTGATCACCCCGAAGAGCCGGGTGCTGATGCTGAACTTCCCGACCAATCCCACCGGCGCGACCGCGAGCCGCGAGGACTTGGAAGGCATCGCCAAGCTCTGCATCGAGCACGATCTCTTCGTGCTGACGGATGAGATCTACAGCGAGCTGCGCTACGATGCGACCGAAGAGCACGTCTCGATCGCCTCGCTGCCGGGCATGAAGGAACGCACGATCCTGCTGCACGGCTTCTCGAAGGCTTTCGCGATGACCGGCTTCCGCCTGGGCTATGCCTGCGCGCCGCAGCCGATCACGGAGGCGATGATGAAGATCCACCAGTACTCCATGCTGTGCGCGCCGATCATGAGCCAGATGGCGGCGATCGAGGCACTGGAGAACGGGGCTCCCGAGGTGGCGAAGATGCGCGACGCGTATCACCAACGGCGGGATTTCCTAGTGAAGCGGCTTAACCAGATGGGGCTGAGCTGTCACTCGCCGGGCGGGGCCTTCTATGTCTTCCCGGACATTCGGGAAACCGGGCTGTCCTCGAAGGAATTCGCGATGAGGCTTCTCGAAGAGGAAGGCGTCGCCGCGGTGCCGGGAAGCGCCTTCGGTATTTCCGGCGAGGGGTTCCTGCGCTGTTGCTACGCCACCGGCTTCGACGATCTGAAGCTGGCGATGGACAAGATGGAGCGCTTTGTGGGGCGGCTCTGAGCCCGTATCCGGTGATCCCCTGTCCATACCGATGAACACCGGGCCACAGGAAGCCGATCAATATCGCTTGGGCCGGACCGATTCATGGGTCCGCGCCCAAGTAACGCCCTTCGCGGTTTTCATCGCCCTAACCCTGCTGTTGCAGGCCTTCACGACCTACTTCGGATGGAATCATCCTTCCGCGCCGTGGTGGCGGAACTGGCCGGAGCAGTGGCTCTATCCCCTGCAAACGGTCATCGGCCTGATCCTGCTGGTACGCTGGTGGAAGTACTATGAGTTCCGTTGGTCGCTCAAGTGGTCGCTGGCGGGTGCCGTCTTCGGCGCGGTCGGGATCGGTTTCTGGCTCTTACCCACGGTCATGTACGACCGGCTCGGGCTGAGCAGGGAGAC
>CAMLOZ010000537.1 GCA_946481625.1 uncultured Haloferula sp.
CGGCCAGACCCAGCTCCAAGTGGTGGTGCAAAACCGTGGCACCGCGACGCTGGTGAACGCGCCGGTCCAGGTGACCACGCCGGCGGGCACCAGCACGATGTATGTTTCGACTTTGCCGGCCGGCGACATCGCCACCTTCACGCTGCCGCTCACCATCCCGGACGCGGGCGCGCGAGTACAATCCCAGGTTTCAGGTGGTGCAGGCGACATCAAGCCGTCAAACAACCGTCGCACCGATGGCTTTGCCGCACCGACTTCGAATTGACCGCCTGCTTGCCGCCGTGGCCTTGCTGGCCGCGAGCTGTGGAGCCGCCGAAATGAGCCAGGCTCCGAACGGCGCGGCGCGGCCCGCAAACCAGCTCGATATTTCGGGGAACGCGTGTGGCCCCGCTGCCTTACTTTCATCGTTCCGGTGTGGGAACGCCGCTTGGCAGAAGGCGGCGGAGGCACTGCCGGGAGAAGACGACCGCGCGCAATTGCGTCACTGGATCCGGTACCACGGGTTGCGGCCTTCGGAAACGCTGAAAGGCCGGACCCGATGGACCACCGCGGGCATCAACGTGGAAGATCTGGTGACGGCGGTGAACGAGATGAACCGCCCGCTCTACCTTCCCGCCATCGGGCACGACGGGCTATTCCGGCAGGGGAAGGAAACACCCGCGAAGCTTTTGCAACGGAGCCGGGAACGCATGCAGCGCTCGTTGGAGAAAGGGATTCCGCCGATCCTGAGCCTGCGGCGCCATGTCCTCCGGAGGGGACAATGGATCTCCGTCCAAGGCCACTTCGTCACGGTGATCGCCGTTCCCAAGAAGCTTGGGCGCGGCGAGACCGGATATCCCATCACCTATCTTGATCCATGGGGCGGCAAGCGTTGCGAAGGTTGGATCCGGATTCCGGACCAACCGTTGCTGGCGAGGCAAGGCGAGGCTTCGCCTTGCTTGCTGGCGGAGGTACCTGCCGCAAATATCGGAAAAAAGGCGGTGAGCAGGGGTGAAACGACGGTGGTGATTCCGGAAACGGTGATCGGCCGCTGGTAAGGGACGAGTTTTGAAGTCCGATATTCACCCATAAGTAAAACGTCGCCCACAGGTGAAACGTGCCGAGATCCGGGAAAGATGTGCCCGATCTTGCACACTTATGCAATTTTTTAACCCCCGAGGATAGCGGAAGCCGCGCCGTGTCTTAAACGGAGAGGCCGAGGCCTACATCCTGTCATACAGAATCAGGCTCTTCCTTGGTAGCAAAGGGGAGGTTGTCTCTTTCTCACTCGGGTGGGTGAGTACTCCCCCAATCGGGTAGGTGCATCCATTATGTATTTACAGGAATGAGAAATCGGCGCTAAGTGTGTGGTAACCGTTATGAAACCCAATTCATTCGCGGCACCCGGCCGTTTTCTCGCTATCCGTCCCGCTACCCGTTATCGACATCCCCGGGGATTCGCTTTGGTGATCTCTTTGTCGCTGATGGTCCTTCTAACGGTGCTGGCCGTGGGACTGTTGACACTTTCCACCGTGTCCCTGCGGGCCTCGGGCCAGAGCGACGCGATGCAGATGGCGCGCGCCAACGCCCGGATGGCACTGAGCATGGCAATCGGCCAGCTCCAGAAGAACGCCGGTGCCGACCAGCGGATCACCGCTCCCGCCGCCATCGCCAACGAAAGCGCCCCGCGCTGGCTGGCAGGCGTCTGGAACGGCAAGCTCCCCACCGCCACCACTCCCGTCCCCGACAAGGACAACGAATTCCTCGGCTACCTCGCTTCCGGCACCGAGGAAGGGGCCAGTTCGCCCAGCAACCTGCCCGACACCAGCGAGGGGGCGGAATTGCTCGGCGAGGGGTCCCTCGGCAAGAACGCCACCGCGGCCGACACGGTGCTCGCCAAGAAGATCGGCACACCCTCCACCGACGGCAAGACCCTCGGCGGCCGCTACGCCTGGGCCGTCTTCGACGAAGGCACCAAGGCCAAGGTCGACATCGTCCGCGAGGAACGCACCGATCTGGGCAACGGCGCGCGCCAGGCGGCAATGGGTGCCGCCCCGCGTTTCGGCATGGAAGCCGTCGAGGCCTTCGAGTCCTACGGGTGGAACGAGGAGACCGGCCAAGGCCGGATGTTCACCCTGCCGACCGGCGACCTGATCGAGGACATGCCGGAACTGGCGGGACACCAGCACGAGGTGACGGTGGTCAGCAAAGGTCTCGTCACCGACGCGGCGCGCGGCGGGCTGCGCAAGGACCTCAGCCTGCTGTTTTCCCAGTCGAGCCTGCCTTCCGACTACAGCAACCGGCGGATCTACGACGAGGAGACGGTGCTCAACGAGACCTCCAACCCGTATTGGGCGCAGGCCTTCGAATACGCCAATCTCTACAACAAGCTCTCCGGCACGAACCTCAAGGCGGCGGTGCCCGCCGGCTACAACCCGGTGAAGTACGACGCCCGCTCGCGGACCTACAAGGCCAACCCGCAGGCCGGCAAGGGCATGACCCTCATGCCGGTGGTGGCCAAGGTGCAGATGCAGTTCTCGATGGTCGCCAAGGACGCCCACGGGCCGTGGGCAGGAGGCAAAGACAAGCAGACCGGCACGGCCGAGGACAACTACATGGTTTACCTCATCTATTCGCCGATCGTGACGCTCTACAATCCGTACAGCGTACCGCTGACCTTCGACGAATTGCGGATCGACTTCAAGGATCTGCCGGTGGGCTTCCGCTTCTACCGGAACGGTCAGCCGCAGACGAGTTCAATGGCGCATTTCAACCAGCTCTATGTCTATCACCCCAACTCTTCGGACGTCCCGAAGACGTTCGGACTCAATCTCCGCAGCAGCTTTTCGAAGACGAAGGTCGCGCCGGTGGTGATGCAGCCGGGCGAGAACCGCGTGTTCGGCGAATCGGTGAGCGGCGACCTTTCATGGAACTCCGGTTCCGGCAGCTTCTTCGACTGGGTCAACGAAGGCGGTGCCGGCATGACGGCGGATCTCCCGCTGGCACCCGGCTATCCCTCGCAGGGTATCGGCTACTGGATTGACTGGCTCACCCCGCAGCACATCCGGACGGCGGCCGACGACGGCCAAGGCATCTTCCCCATCAAACTCACCGACACCGTGGACGTCGGCTTCGGCCCGATGAAGTCCACCGCCACCACCGGCCCGAGGTTGTCGATGGAGCTCCTGCTCGTCCAAGGCAGTTCGAGGAAGCGCTCCGGCACGCTCGATCTCGACTATGTCGACGACAACACCCTGCGCAGCGCGC
>CAMLOZ010000538.1 GCA_946481625.1 uncultured Haloferula sp.
GATGATGAGCAGAAGGGCCACGCGATTCGGCCATTTCAAAACCCCTCGCTGTAGATTCAGCCGTAGCCGGTACAATCTCTGGAGCGCCTGAAGGGGAACGGGCAATCTCATCGTTCCCTTCTCATAGGATCTCCATGAAAGCCCGTCCAGCCCTCCTCTTCCTGCTGTCTCTCGCGGTGGCCCGCGCCGATCACGGCAACCTCCGTTCCTTCAATGAACTGACCGGCCGCTGGTACGGGGTGGCCAAAACTCCGGTGCCGAACGAGACGGTCGAGGTCTCGTGGGCACCCGATGGCTCGGTGCTGCTCTACGCGCTCGATACGACGGAAGGGAAGCGGCTGATGAAGATCGATCCGGCACGCGGCAAGAGCGAGCTCGCGGCACCGGGAAGCACGGTCTTCCGGGACTTCCGGGCGGGTGAGAAGGGTGGCGTCTTCCTCCAGACCGAAGATGGCTGGCGGAGGGCCGAGGGCGACCGCTTGAGCGAGGCCGAGCCGCCGGAAGGGCCGCCGCGGCGCGAGGGACGCCGGCGGCGCGAGCGGCGTCCGGAAGGAAGCCGCCAGCATGTCTCATGGCAATCGCCCGACGGTAGGTGGGAGGTGGCGCTGCGCGAGGGCGCGGTAATGCTAAAGGACACGAAGGAGGGCAAGGAGCGCGAACTCGCGCGCAAGGACGATGGCGGTGTCTTCCAAGGCGAGCCGGTATGGGCACCGGATTCCTCGCGCTTCGCGATGTGGAAGGAGAAGGAGGTGGAGGAGCGCATCGTCCACTATATCGAGTCCTCGCCCAAGGACCAGCTCCAGCCGAAGCATTTCACCAACGAATACCCGAAACCGGGTGATGTGATCGACACGCGGGCACCCTGGATCTTCTTCACCGCGGGCGAGGAAGCGATTGCCGCGGATGCGGGATTGATCGCGAATCCCTTCGAATGCGAACGGATGGAATGGCGCGGCGATTCGCGGCGGCTGACCTTCGAATACATCGAACGCGGCTACGGGAAGCACAACGTGATCGAGATCGACAGCGCGGAGCGGCGGCAGCGGGTGCTGGTGCGGGAGGAGAGCGACACCTTCGTCTTCGTTTCGGGGAACTCGTTCCGACGCGATCTCAACGACGGCGAGGAGATCCTGTGGATGTCCGAGCGGGACGGGTGGAAGCACCTTTACCTGCTCGACGGGCGCGACGGCTCGACCAAGCGCCAGCTCACGAAGGGCGAGTGGATTGTCCGGGAGGTGGAGAACGTGGATGAGAAGAACCGCGAGGTGCTGCTGAAGATCTCCGGCTGCTACAAGGGACAGGATCCCTATTTCATCCACTACGCGCGGGTATCGATCGACAGCGGCAAGCTGGTGCCGCTCACCGATGCGGACGGCACGCACGACCGCTTCGAGCGTTCGCCGGACGGGAACTACTATGTCTGCCGTTGGTCACGGGTCGATCACGCCCCGGTCACGGAGCTGCGCCGGTGGGACGACGGGAAGCTGGTGGCGCAGCTCGCGCAGGCAGACGACACGAAGCTGCGCGCCACCAAGTGGCCCTTGCCGGAGCCCTTCGTGGCGAAGGACCGGGAGGGCAAGTTCGACATCCACGGAGTGATCTGCCGCCCGCCGGATTTCGATCCCGCGAAGAAGTATCCGGTGATCGAGCACATCTATGCGGGGCCGCAGGATTCCTTTGTGCCGAAGGCGTGGAATCCCTGGATGATGCCCAAGCACGAGGTCGCGGTTCACGGCTTCATCGTGGTGCAGATCGATGGCCGCGGCACGGCGAACCGCTCGCGGGAATTCCACCACTTCTGCTACAAGAACCTCAAGGACGCGGGCTTCCCGGACCGGATCGCTTGGTTGAAAGCGGCGGCGGCGAAGTATCCGCAGATGGACTTGGAGCGGGTGGGGATCTTCGGCGGCTCGGCGGGCGGGCAAAACGCGCTCGGAGCACTGCTCTTCCATGGGGATTTCTACAAGGCGGCAGTGGCCGATTGCGGGTGCCATGACAACCGGATGGATAAAATCTGGTGGAACGAGCAGTGGATGGATTGGCCGGTGGGACCGGAGTATGCTGACAACTCGAACGTGACGCACGCGAAGAACCTGAAGGGGGCGCTGCTTCTAACAGTCGGGGAGGTGGACACGAACGTGGATCCTTCTTCCACGTATCAGGTGATCAACGCGCTGATCGCGGCGGACAAGGATTTCGAGTTCCTGCCGATGACGGGGCGGAACCATGGGTCGGGGGAGGAGAGGTATGCGCAGCGGAGGCGTGTGGATTTCTTCCTGAACCACCTCGGCGGGCCGAAGTAGGGTGTTAGATCCAGCAGACCCAGCGCTGGCGCGGTCTTCCCACGTCAGCGCCAGTGTTCTTTCAGAGGCCCCCGCGCGCCATAGACTGGATCGAGGTCGGGGAGGGGAACCTTTTCGATGCGTCCCCGCGCTGCGTCGAGGTTACCCTCGCCCGCACGCACGAGATCCGGCTTCTCGCCGCGCGGATAGGCGCCGACCACCTGAAAATCCTGGGAGGCGCTCAAGCTCATGTGGCCCAACCCGGCAGGCAGGACGAGCACATCCCCGAGGGTCACTTGGAACTCCTCGCCGTTTTCTCCCCCGAGCATGAGGTTGGCCGAACCCCGGGAGACGCCCAGCACTTCGTGGTTCGTGCTGTGGAAATGGTGATAAGGATAGACCTCCCAGCGCCAGGTGCTTCCCCAGCCGTGGGCAGTGAACCTTTTTTCGAACCACGCCGCGGGATCGTCGGATTCGGCAGCTTCGGTGTGTCGCACGACGATCAACGGAAGGTTGGGATGATTGGGCGTGTGGCCGTCGTCGGCGAAGAAGTGGGTTTCGATTTGAGCGGAGCGGGACATGGCGGTCGGAAAACAAAGCACCGATCCTGCGTTCGGGAAATGGCCAAGGTTCCAAGCCATCCCATTCGTGCAATCTTCATCGTTTCGGCATCGGCTCTCCGTGAGGAACGGGCATGTTTCCCGCATGACTCCGTTGAAGCAGATCCGCATCGCCATCTTGATCGTGATCCTGGGCTTGGTCCTCAGCGGGGTGACGGCTTTTCCCCTGCTCCACGAGTTGAATCTGCTCTGCGAACTGCTCGCCGAGAATGGCATCGGGCTGGCGGTGGATTCGGATTTGATGCGCTGGGTGTTGAGGGTGCGCGACGGGCTGGAGAATACCTATCGGAATTATCCCATCATCGCCTACGGCACGGACTGGCTGGCCTTCGGA
>CAMLOZ010000539.1 GCA_946481625.1 uncultured Haloferula sp.
CCAGTGCGCACCGGCCAGGAAGGCGGGGACCAGCACCACAAGGTTGACAATCTCCCAACGCAGCTGGCGCTGAACGGTGCCGGTCGCCACATAGACCCAGCCGGTGCTGAAGAGGAAGGTGCTGAGCAGCCCCATCAGGCCCAGGAGCCGAAGCAGCGGCACGACCGGCGTCCATTGCGGACCGTAGACGATCGCGACGATCCCCGGGGTGGAGACGAGCAGAAAAGCGATCCCGGGGAGCCCCAGCGCCATGCTCGTGAGGTTGAAATGCCGGAAGGCGCGCACGAATTCCGCCGGCTGGTCGGTGTGCTCGGCGGCGACCGTGATCGGCAGGACATCCGAGCCTTCGTTCCTCCTCCGCAGCGCGGCCAGCTTCTCCAGTGACGACTTCAGGATCTCGCGGGCCCGCCCGGGATTCTCTTCAGCAACGGCCAGGACCACTTTCTCGATCTCCCCGATCAGAAGCATGGCCTCGGCATCCGCATACATCTCGGAGCCGAAGCCGGTGGGTCCGGAAGGCGCCTCAAGCACCTCCACGTCGTAGTCTAATCCGCCGTCCGCCCGCGCCTCGGGAGGCGTGGTATTGACACAGGAAAAGAGCAAACCCAGCGCCATGGCGGCGCTGGATAAGCCGGCGCGCGATATCGACTTCATCCGCTTGCTGTTGGCAGACCTCGTGCCATCACCCCCGCGCCCCGCCCATGATACTGATGATGTGCCGGTTGCGGCAGCTTTCCGCTGGCCTGCGGTTGCGCCCGCGATCCGAGATGGCAAGGCAGGTGTCGCTATTTCGACACGATGTCGGCCCACGCGGGCGCGGCTTTCGAGAGCCGCTTTTTCGGCGGGTCGGAGCAGGAGCGAACAGGGAGACGGCGGGCCGAGGATAAACCATGGCAACCCCGCCGCCCCCCTTGGGGGGTCTTCAGGCGACCTTCACTTCCACGCGTTTGGCCTTGGCCCGTTCGCTCTTCGGAACATGGACCTGCAGCACGCCGTCCTTGTAGTCCGCCTTGACCTGGTCGGCATCCGCCGCGTCAGGGAGAGAGAAGCAGCGGGAGAAATATCCATAGGCGCGCTCGACCCGGTGATACTTCTTGTTCTTTTCCTCCTTCTCGAACTTCCGCTCGCCGGAAATCGTCAGAAGGCCGTTTTCCACCGATACCTTGACTTGGTCCTTCGGGATCTCCGGGAGTTCCGCCTTGATGACGTACTCCTTGTCGTCCTCGACGATATCAACCGGAGGCACCCACTCGGAAGTAGTGAGCGTTTCCTCCCCGTTGTCGCTGAGCTGAAGCGGCGTGCGGCCCATCAGGGTGGCGAAGCGATTCTGAATGTCAGCCATCTCGCGGATCGGATCCCAGCGAGTGAGTTTGCTTAGTGTCATGATCTTCGGATTGAGGTTGTTTGCCGCGCTGATCCCGGGCCGGAACCTCCCGGCCTGCGGACATCGCAACAAAAGGAGATCGGCAAGCCGCGTGCCAGATCCCGCCCCGTGATGAGCCCCGGTCCCAACCAACCCATCTTCAAGGGATTGGCAGGAAGGAACGGGGAAGGTCTCTCCGCGCAACGCCCCCGACCCGCCCGGAGGGTGCCGGTATTTCGACACTCGTGACGAATGCCTCCGGTCGCGATGTGGAATGGCACGGCAAAATATGCGACGTATCCGGCAACCAATGGGTCGAAGGATGACGCGGGACATCGCCTAATATCAGCATGAATGCCATGATCATACCCATGAAGGACGCATTGTCCTCTTACCGGCTCGCGGCGCTCCGTATCCAGGAACTCAGACGAATGGGCGTCCCTTGCCACATCAGGGAGAACGCGGATCCCTCGGGACGCCGCTACCTCGAGGTTGTCTCCGAGACGCCGCGACAGCCCCGAAGAAAGGGGAACCGGCCGTAACGCCTTCTCCCACCCCTCCGCCTGAATCCAACCCTTTCAATCAGCCAGCCATGACCACGTTCTCCAAGGATTGCCCCCGCTGCCCCGATGATATTTTCGATCCCTCGATCGATCTCGAGGGGCGACCGCGGCGGTTCATCAAGGCGCCCCGGTTCCGCGTCCTGCCGGATGCGAATCGAATGGTATGCCCGCGGGAAATCGTCGGCGAGAGCCAGGCCCTCGATGCCGTGATCCGCCAGATCCGCGTGGTGGCTCCCACCACCGCCAATGTCATCATCCTGGGCGAAACCGGGACCGGAAAGGAATTGGTAGCGCGAGCGATCCACTCCTTCAGTTCCCGGAGGGAGGGCCCGTTCATCAAGATCAACTGCGCGGCAATTCCGGTGAACTTGCTCGAGAGCGAATTATTCGGTCACGAGAAGGGAGCTTTCACCGGTGCCATCGCGCGCCGACCGGGAAAATTCGAACTCGCCCAAGGGGGAACCCTTCTACTCGATGAGATCGGCGACATCCCGCTCGATCTGCAACCCAAGCTTCTGAGGGTCCTGCAAGAGCGCGAGTTCGAGCGGCTGGGTGGAAATGTTCCGATCAAGGCGGACGTCCGAATTGTGGCAGCCACTTGCCGCGACCTGAAAGAGATGGTGCAGGCACGGGAATTCCGTCCCGACCTCTACTATCGCATTAACGTCTTTCCGATTCAGGTTCCCGCCCTTCGGGAAAGGTCCGGGGACATACAGGCGCTGGTGCGTCACTTCGCCGCCAAATACGCGGCCGAGTTCAACATCCGGATCGATGCCATCCCGGAGTCCACCATCCATGCGTTGGCATCCCACGATTGGCCCGGCAATATCCGCGAACTGGAGAACATCGTCGAACGGGCCGTCATCCTGACAGCGAATGGAATCCTCCGGCCACCCCCGGATTTCGAGCCGAAGCTCCCGGGCACCGATACCATCCCTGATACACCGCAGCCGACCCTGGCCGAGATGGATCGCAGCCACATCCTTCACGTCCTGCAAGAGTGCAATCATGTGGTCGGTGGTCCCCGCGGAGCCGCCAGTCGCCTGGGCCTGAAACGGACGACGTTGCTTTCAAGGATGAAGAAGCTCGGCCTGGCCAAGCAGGCCTGCTAGACTACCGCCCCGCCAATCCCACTCCACGCAACAAGGGCTCCATGGCGGCAAGGCACCGCCGCCGTTACGGCCACCGCAGGATCTGGCACCAGCCGGTCAACGCCGGCATCACCTGCGCCGGGCGGGCTGCCGGCACAGGGGCGCGTGCGGTCCAGCTCACAGCCCCATCACGATCTCGCAGCCGGGCAGCTTCG
>CAMLOZ010000540.1 GCA_946481625.1 uncultured Haloferula sp.
GCAAGTCGGCGCTGGTGAAGTCCTCCTGGAACGGCGGCGACCCGAACTGGGGCCGCGTCCTCCATGCGGTCGGCTACTCGCGTGCGCGCATCCGCGAGGAGCTGGTGGACATCTTTTACGATGGCAAGCCCGCGTGCCTCGGCGGGCTGCAGGCACCCACGGCGATGGACGAGCTCCGCGATATCGCGGCGAAACCGGAGTTCCGGATCGAGATCCATCTCAACCAGGGCGACGCGGATTATGTGATGTATTCCAGCGATCTTTCGCCCGAGTACATCGACTTCAACCGCTCCGAATATGCTTACTGGAAGCAGGCGCGGAAGGACGGGCTGGTGTGAAGTTCCAAGATCCAAGTCCCAAGTGCCAAAAAGGGCAGGAGGGAAGGTGTTTTTGGCTTCCCTGCCTTTTGTTGGAACTTGGAACTTCTTCCTTGGAACTTCGAACTTTGTTCCACAAAGTTCGTGCATGACGACGCATCAGGAAGCCGCCGAACAGTTGCGGGTGATCCGGACGATGATGGAGCGCGCGACGATCTTCCGGGCGCTGTCTGGGGAGGCGGCGTTGTTGGGCGGGGCGATGTCGCTGGCCGCCGGCTGGCTTTCGGAACCGAGGACCGGCTGGGCCTGGGGCAGCGTGTGGTTGGTTGGCCTGGCGGTGGTAATGTTGTTCGCGGTCTGGCAACTGCACCGGCTTTCGCGGGCGCATGAACGTCCGTTTTGGTCCCACGGGCTGAAAGTGGCGTTGCGCGGCGCGTTGCCGTCGCTGGTGGCCGGAGGCTTCCTTGGTCTGCTGTATCTGAAGTACGGGGCGAGGGACCCCGCTTATCCGAAGGCGGAGCTGTTTGCCGCCTCCTTCTGGATCCTCCATTACGGGCTCGCCTTGATGGCGATCCGCGAGTTCGCTCCGAAATCCATGGTTTGGCTCGGGTTGTCGTTTCTGATCACCGGTATCGTCGCGTTTGCGGCCTGCACCTTCATCCAATCGATGACGCCGCATCTCTATCGCCTCGGCGCATCGGGGTTGATGGCGGCCACGTTCGGAGGCTTCCACCTGCTCTACGGGGCGGCCATCGTCACCACCACACCCCGCGAGCGGCCGGGCGCATGATCGACCTTTCCAAGCTGGACAAAACCATCCACGAAAAGGCGCGGCTCGGCATCATGACCCTGCTCGCGTCCCGCTCCGATGCGTGGCCGTTCCAAGACTTGAAGGTCGAGCTCGAGATGAGCGACGGCAACCTGATCACCCACCTGCGAACCCTCGAACAGGTCGGCTATATCAGTGGCGAGAAGCTGACCGGCGATGGCCGGCCGCAGACGCTCTATACGCTGACGAAAGAGGGCCGGAAGGCGTTCGAGGATTATCTGGCGATCCTCGAGCAGATCCTGAATCTCGGGAAATGAAACGGATTCCCTGGATGCGTTTCTTGCGCTGGATCGCCGCGGCGGGGCTGCTGCTGGCGTGGCTCGGCATTGTCTTCCACGGCAGGGACGGGTGGGTCGTTGGTGCCACGATCTACTATGGCACGCCGTGGTTGCTGCGGTTGTTGGCGGGGTTGTTCGCCGTGGTGGTGCTGAAGCATCGGGGTTTGCGGTTGATGGCGGCGACCTGCCTGCTGGTTTCGGCCGTGGAGGGCTGGAATTCCTTGCGATTCGATACCTTGCCGGATGCGGTGGAGGGGGAACTTTTGGTGGCGGTATACAACGCCGGGCGGACGCTCGAGAGCGATCCGGCATCGTGGACCGTCCTCGGAAACACCGATCTTACCGGGGTGGTCGAATCGGGAGATTTCACGCCGGAGGCTTGGCAACGCTTCCTGGCGGCGACTCCGGGGATGACCTGGCACCGCTTCGGCGGAACCCTGCTCGGCGTGAAAGGGCAGATCCTCTCGCACGAGTCGCTCGGGGTGCACGACCGTTACCGCTGCTACCGGGCCCGGGTGAATCTGCCGGAGCACGGTGAAATGACCGTGATCGTCGCCGATGTCCGTTCGCAGCCCTGGCTTTCGCGCGATCAGGCCATGGCGGGAATTCTCCGCGCCGCGTCCGATGACCCGAAGGTGGTCGTGCTTGGCGATTTCAACACGCCGCCCGGATCGACGTGGTATGAGGATTGGCGCTCCACGCTCTCGCTGGCGAACGACGGGCCCCGCTCGGGATTCCGGGAAACCTGGGTCTTCGGCTTGCCGCTGCTCACGCTCGATCAGGTCTGGATCGGGTCGGCATGGAAGCCGCTGTGGACGGACCAGACCCGCCACGGGTCGGATCACTCGCGGGTGAGGGCGGTACTTGGTTCTGCGGAGTGAAGCTGCGGATTTCCGCCTCCGGAAGTGAGCGGAGCGGGGAAATGTCACGGGCCCTCGCGAGGCGCACTGCCCGGCGGTTGCCGGGTGGCCGGCACCAGCGCGGCCCGATTAAAGTGCTACCGTGGATTCCCCGCGTGGCACGGCGAGTCGCTTCATGGTTGGCGCTGTCGCTCGATTCCCCTCTCCATCAGGACAAAGAAAGCAATAGAGATCGCTGCCCGGCATCGTAATAAGGTTCCCTTATAGAATTTCGTGAAACCTTGGAACATCTTGCTGTTTTTGGTCTGTCTGTTTTCCTCCGCAACGGCGGCGGAGAAGCCTCCCAACATCGTTTTCATCTTCGCCGACGACTGGGGCCGTTTTGCCAGCTTCTATGCCGCCACCCGCCCGGATGACGCCCCGGTGGACGGACTCAACGACTTCGTCCGCACGCCCCACCTCGACCGCGTCGCGAAGCAAGGCGTGCTGTTCCGCAATGCCCATGTCAGCTCCCCTTCCTGCACGCCGTGCCGCAGCGCCTTGATATCTGGCCAGTACTTCTGGCGCACCGGTCGGGGGGCGATCCTGCACGGGGTCTGGGAAAACTCCATTCCGTCCTTTCCTCTCCTACTCCGGGACAGGGGCTATCACATCGGCAAGAGCCACAAGGTCTGGGGCCCGGGTAGTCCGGCGGACGCTCCTTTCGACGGGCAGAAACATGCCTTCGAAAAATCCGGCAGCCGCATCAACCGCTTCTCGCGGAACGTCACGGCCATCATGAAGAAAGGCGTCCCGCGGGAAGAGGCCAAGGAGCGGGTCTATCAGGAAGTGCGCGGGAACTTCCGCCGGTTCATCGCCGCCCGGGAACCGGGAAAACCGTTCCACTACTGGTTTGGCCCCACCAACACGCATCGCAAGTGGCTG
>CAMLOZ010000541.1 GCA_946481625.1 uncultured Haloferula sp.
CGGGCATCGACAAGCTCGAACTCGCCGATGGCAAGGAGGCCGACTGGCGCACGGATCTTGCAGGCGCGATTCTCAAGAGACAACGCGAGGACGGTTCCTGGGCCAACGCGAACGGGCGCTGGATGGAATCCAACCCCGTGCTGGTCACCGCCTACTGCGTGATGTCGCTCGAGCAACTCTACTACTCGATCCCGAACGCTCCCTGAGAACGGGGCGTGATCGAGGGTTTCTTTCCAAAGAGGCGGACCGAAGTGTCCGCCTCTTCTTGTCTCAGGAGTTCCGGTGCTTCCGCCATCCCGGCTTCGAGAACATGAACCGCTGCGAGCGGTAGATCCCGGCATGTCCGCTGCATAGGAAGGCCACCCAACAGGCGATTGCCAGCGGCAGGGCATGCTCCAGCCCGAAGATCTCGATGCCCATGAGCGTGCAGGCCAGCGGCGTATTGCTCGCACCGGCGAAGACCGCCACGAAACCGAGCGCGGCGAAGAGTCCGGAAGGCGCTCCCATCGCGCCAGCCAAGGCATTGCCCAAGGCAGCGCCGATGAAGAACAACGGCGTCACCTCGCCGCCCTTGAAACCCGCACTCACTGTCACCGCGGTGAACACGAATTTCCACCACCAGCTCCAAGGATGGATTTCCGGTGAACCAAAGAGAGAGACCAAGGAGACAGCCTTGGGATCGGGCGACCAAACCCCGAGGCCGAGGTAGTCCGCGCTACCGGTAGAGAGGAAGAGGGCGATCACCAGCAGACCGCCGACTGCAGGCCGGAGCGGCGGCCACGGGATCACGCGCTTGAACGCTGCACCAAGCGCGTGACAAGAGCGGGCGAAGACCATCGCCATCAGCCCGAACGCAACGGCAGCTAGCACGACCTTTCCAATCAAGGCCGCGCCATCGCCATCACCGGTCAGCTTTACCACTTGCTGGATGTGGTAATGCGTGTGCCCCGCCCCCCAGGCCCGGCAGGTCCAGTCTCCCGCGTAGGACGCCAGCAGGCAATGTGGCAAAGCTTGCAATTTCGGCCTGCCGATGACGGCGACCTCCACCGCGAAAACCGCGCCTGCCAGCGGGGTACCGAATACCGCACCGAAACCCGCCGCAACACCCGCCATCAGAAGCGCGGAGAGTTGCCCCGTCTCCAAGCGGAAGTGCCTGGCCACGGCACCCGCGATGCTGCCGCCCATTTGAACCGCGGTGCCCTCGCGCCCGGCGGAACCGCCGCAGAGGTGCGTGGCCAGCGTCCCGAGCAGAACCAAGGGGGCCATCCGTCGCGGCACTCCTCCGCCTGGATCATGGATCCGGTCGAGGATCAGATTGTTTCCTCCTTCCGAGGTCCCACCGTGCCGGTGATAGAGCCAAGCTACCGCCATCCCGGCCATGGGCAGGCAATAGAGCAGCCAGGCATGCTCGAAGCGAAGACGGGTCACCGCCTCCAGGCTCCACAGGAAGAACGCGCAAGCCGAGCCGGTGACCAAGGCCACGGGAAGTGTGAGCGCCCATAGCTTCGGGGAATACGAGGTCATCCTCCTGTTCTGGGAATCGTCCGGCATGCAGGAACCCGGGAGGGGGGATGCCTCCGGCAAGGGGAGGAAACGGGGCGCAGCCCGCAGCGTCAAGGCACGGAGGGAGCCATCCCCCAGGAGCAGACGGAGCCGGGCGCGGGGGGCTTGCTCCCCAATGTTAGATCAATGTCGTGATTTTGCTATCTCGGCTTGACGGACGGGGAGAGAGAGAGGCCATGATAAGGGTGTTGAAAGGGCCGGTCCCCACCGGCACTGCGATGTCCCCCCCTCCGGAACACGACCCGGTTTTTCCTGTCGGACCGGAAGGGCGGTGTGGGCGCGTGGTGCAGGAGCCTGTCCGCTCATCAAAAAATCCGCCCCACCATGTCCAGCATCGCCACCTTCTATCTCCTGCGGGAATCCGCCCGACCCGAGTTCGAGGAAGCAAAAAGGACCGAGAAGACGATCACTTACAAGCGCGGCATTTTCAGAACCAAGGAGATCGTCACCGGAGAGCGCTTCCTCTGGGAATATCTCGATGAAGCCGCGGAAGAGCGGATCGAATTCCCCTACTCCGGGTTCGTTTTGATCGACTACCTTTTCACCTTCCTCGACGGAGTCGAGCCGATCCAATCGGACTTCGCGGCGGCGGCGATCGATGCGAACTACTACGCGATTCCCGAACCAATGGCGGAGAGGGTCGCTTCATTCCTGCAATCCAATCCGCCCGATGAAAAGGCCTTGGAAACCTTCGCCGACCAGCACGGCGCGCAATCGCCGAAACAGCACGCGAAGCAACTCCGGGAGACCCACGAGACACTCAAGCACTGGTTCGGAAAGATTTCTCAGGAGCGGTTCGGGGTGCTGCAACTGACATTCTAGGCAAACATTCCCGGAGGGCCGGCTTCCGCATTTCCAGCGGCCGGAGTTGGGAAAAATACGAACCCTCAATACGGCGCATTCAAAAAACCGCGTTGTGTCCAAAATGCATTGCCAGCAGCCGCCGCGGCCCTAAAATCTCCACCGACTGCTGTGTGCGTCCGTCAAGGCAGCGTGCCCGGACCGATGTATTAAAACGGGGAGAAAAAACCGAGTTCGAACTTACGACCATGCCTTCTTAGGACGGTCTACAAGAACCGGCACTCCCACTTGTTGAGCAACTGGAACGTGGCTCACAACGCCTAGGACGGCACAGCGGTTTCCCCTGTACGGATGGCTAGGCTCCGACCGATTCGAAGACACCGCCACCGAGAAGCCTTCCGCCATCGTAGAAGGCGCAGATCTGCCCTGCCGCCACGGCGCGCTGGGGCGTCTGGAATCGAAGCCGCAGCTTCCCCTCGTCCATCGGCGTGATCTCCCCTCGCTCGGCCTTGGCGCGATAGCGCGGCTGGGCATCCAACCAGCGAGGCGAATCCAAGTGAACGCCCAGAGTCGAGACGCTGCCGATCACGCATTCGCGGGCGTAGAGGCCGGGCGTCTCGCTTTCATCCCAACCGACCACGAGACGATTTTTTCCGAGATCCTTGCCGACAACGACGTAGGCCATCCCCTCCCGCGGGGAAGCGACGCCGTGCCCCTTGCGTTGTCCGAGCGTGTAGAGGTGCAAACCCCGGTGTTCGCCCATCACCCGGCCGTTCACGTCCACGATCTCGCCGGGCTTGTCCGGGATGTAGTGGCGGATGAAGTCGCTCATCTTGAT
>CAMLOZ010000542.1 GCA_946481625.1 uncultured Haloferula sp.
CGAGGCCGAAGGTGCCTAGGAATTCCGCGAAGAGCCGTTTCATGATCAACAGCAGCCCGCCGGGCCGCAGCAAGGACTCTTCCCGCCGATGGAAGGCAGGCGGTCGATCGACGGAAGACCGCACAGCTCCGGTGCGAGACATTCGGTATGCTTGTGCGCCAGCTTCAGAATGACGGCGTCGTCAGCCAGTTCATGGCCATCGATGGTGTATTGGGAGATCACCCGGTCCTCGTACTCCACCTCGACCGGAATGCCCTCGTCGGGCAGGTAGGCTGCCGCCTTCCGCAGGATGGAAGCCATTTTCCCGGTTTCGATGCGGTGGTCGTAGTCTTGGCCCACCCAGATCTGGAGCTGGCAAGCGAGGGTCTCGCGGAGGGTGCCACCGCAGTCCAGGAAGGTCTTCTGGACCCGCCCGACTTCCGTCACGTGAAAGGAAAGGGGAACCGGAGAACCGTCCGGAAGCTGGATCCTGAAGAGGCGGTCGGAATGCTCGGCGAGCAGGGATTTCAGTTCGGAGAGTTTCATCGGGTAACGGTGGATTTGCGGCGCGATGCCAGTTGTTTGGGCCGGGGACAGCAGGAATTTTCCCGTTCATGAAGGCGCTTGGCGGCCTTCGCCGGGTCGTCGGGGAAGAAGCTCGCCTCCTCGCGGGCGAAGAATTTGCTCAGGCTGCGGACCAGCGGCAGGAACTCGCGGGCGATGCGGAAGTAGGTCCACTTCTCGCGCTTCTCGCTCTCCAACAAGCCGGCCTTGCGGATGACCTGCACATGGCTGGAGACCGAGGACTGGGGCATCCCGAGGATGTCCGCCAGTTCGCAGACGCAGAGCGCATCGTCCGTCACCAGCCGTACGATGCGCCAGCGGGTTTCGTCCCCCAAAGCGCGGGCGGTCGTGATGACGTTCCTCATAATGAGGAGCATCGTTATGACTTTTGGCGATGCGTCAAGCGATTCCCTTCGTTCCGCGCAAGCTAGCCGGGAAATGTCACCCTGAAGAGGGTTCCCGTTTCGCTCGAACTCCTCACTTCGATCGTCCCCCCATGGCTTTCCACCACGGATTTCGCAATCGCCAGCCCCAGTCCCGAATGACCGTTGGTCTGCACGCGCGCGGAGTCCGCACGATAGAACCGGTCGAAGAGCCGTGGCAAATGCTCGGCCGGAATGCCGGGACCGGTGTCGGAGATCTCCAGCGTCGGCCCTTCCGCAATTGTCGTGGTGCGAATGCGCACGCGTCCGCCCTCCGGAGGATGCACAAGCGCGTTCGAAAGGAGGTTTTGCACGACCATCGCCAGAGAATGCTCATCTCCCCGGAGAGGGGCAGGGGAGAGATCCCGTTCGATCTCCGTGCCATGCTCGTCGGCGAGGGGCTGGAGGAGATCCGCCACACCGGCGGTGATCTCGGCGAGGTCGCAGGGTGCGTGGGCTGCACCGGCGGTCGGCAGATCCTGCTTGGCAAGAACCAGCAGGGATTCCACCAGCGCCCTCATCCGTTCCGCGGCGGCGCGGCAGGTGCCGATAATCTCGCGGTAACGCTCCGGTTCACGGTCGCGTTTCAGGGCACGCTGGGTTTCGGAAAGGATGATCGTCACCGGTGTGCGCAATTCGTGGGAGGCATCGGCGGTGAAGCGCTTCTGCCGTTCGATGGCATCGGCGAGACGGTCGAAGGTGTCGTTGAGCACGTGCCCGAGACGGCCGAGTTCGTTGTCGGTGTTCGCCACCTCGATGCGTTCGTCCAGATTCCCCGCCGCGATGCGTGTCGCCGTGAGGCCGATGTCGTCGATAGGCTTCAAAGCCCGGCCTGCCAGCCACCACCCGCCGGAGAGCCCGGCAAGCCAGAGAGCGCCGCCCCCGAGGGCGAGCAGGAGGCCGAAGCGCACCAACTCCCCTTGCTCCGCGCTGATGTCGCGTCCGATGACCGAACTCATTCCGTTCGATCCGCTGCGGTGATGCTCGCGCAGGCTGCCGTGCTCGAGGAATCGCGGCGACCCATCAGGGAGCTTCTCCGGTGGCTTGATATCGTCGGGCGCATTCGCGGAGATGAAGAGGGGCGTGCCGTCGGTGTCCCAGAAAGCGAGGTAGGTGCCGCCTCCGCGGTTCGCGAAGAGGGCGTGCAATTCCGGCGGGAAGGCCGAGACATCGCCGGGGTTCCGGAGCCGCTCGCGGATTTCGTCCATGCTCGGCGGATCGTCCTTGTTCGGAAGTGGACGCGAGGCGAAGAGACTCCGGAAGAACGCTCCTTGGAAGCTGCGGATCTCCCGGTCGATCTGGGCGGTGCGGTCGTTCGCCGCCAATCGGTACGCCAGCAGGCAGAGGCCCGCGATGAGCGCCAGCAGGATCAGCGCGTACCACAAGAGAAGGCTCCAGCGGACCGATTGGAAGTAGCGCTTCATTCGATGCAATAGCCGTGGCCTCGGCGGGTGGAAATGAACGGTGCGCCAAGCTTCTTGCGCACGTTCGAGACGTGCACGTCCAGCAGGTTCGAGAGCGTGTCCTCGTTCTCGTCGAAGAGATGCTCGTAAAGTTCGGCGCGGCTGACGACACATCCGCGATGAAGCGCGAGATACTCGACCAAGCGGTATTCGCGGGCGGTAAGCGGCACGGCCTCCTCGCTCCGGCGCACGAGTTTTGCAGCGGTATCCACCGTGATGTCCCCGATTTCGATGGTGCTGGATCCCGTACCCGAACTACGGCGGATCAGCGCGCGCAGGCGTGCCAGCAGTTCGTCGAAATCGAAGGGTTTTGTCAGATAGTCGTCCGCCCCGGCGTCCAGCCCGCGGATCCGGTCCGGCACCGCATCCCGCGCGGTGAGCATCAACACGGGTGTCGTCTTCTCGCGCCGCAGGCGGAGCAGCAGTTCCCAGCCGTCGAAGCCCGGCAACATCCCGTCGAGAATGATCGCGTCGTATTCGGCTTCCCTCGCCTTCGCCAATCCCTCCGGTCCGTCTCCCGCCGCATCCACGGCGTAGTCCTCCTCCCGCAGCCCTTCGGTCAGGCTGTGGCGGAGCAGGGGATCGTCTTCGATGACGAGCAAACGCATTTGAAGGGAATGACTGTTACCACGCGGCACTCGGGTGCTACTCGTGCCTCAGCGCCTCGATCGGATCGAGTCCCGCCGCTCTGCGGGCAGGCATGAAGCCGAAGAGAATGCCGATCGCAGCGGAGAAAATGACGGCAATGATGTTGATCTTCGGATCGAACGT
>CAMLOZ010000543.1 GCA_946481625.1 uncultured Haloferula sp.
GGAGAAGCCAGTTGTGCCGCCATCGGTTCGACCTCGGTGCTCTCCACGCTGCTGAACCTGACCATGGCGAACCACGCCGCGGCGCAGGGCGGTTTCGGCGGGCAGCGCAAATCGCTCGTCTGCGTCTTCATGGCCGGCGGCTGCGACACCTTCAACCTGCTCGTCCCGCGCGGTGCGGCTTACTCCGAGTATGCCGCCTCCCGCTCCAATCTCGCGATTCCGGAGAACCAGCTCCATGCGCTCGACAGCACGAACTACGGAGTGCATCCCTCCTGCCCGAAGCTGGCGGAGATGTTCAACGGCACCGGCGCCTTCACCGGCAAGAAGCGCGTCTCCTTCCTCGCCAATGTCGGCACCTTGATCGAACCGATCGCGGATAAGCAGGCCTACCTGAGCGGCAGCGTGGCGCTGCCCAAGGCGCTGTTCTCGCACCGCGACCAGATCGAGCAGTGGCAGACTTCCGTGCCGCAGGGCATGCAGGTGCTCACCGGCTGGGGCGGCCGTGCCGCGGACGTGATCCACTCCACGCTCAATACCGAGCAGACCGGCAGCTACTACATGCCGATGAATTTCTCGGTGGCGGGCAACTCCGCCTTCCAGATCGGCGAGAGCGAAGGGCAATTCGTGATCACCGGCGAAGGCGCTCTCGGTTTCACCGGCGCGGCCGGCAGCTCCCCGCTGCACGTCGCGAAGGACCAGGCGATGCGCGACGTGATCGCGAGCCCGGTCGAGGAGCACTACAGCAACCTCTTCCACCGCACCCACGGTCGCATCACCTCGAACAGCATCGAGCGCGGCGCGGAGTTCCAGCAGCATTTCGCCGCGCCGGGTACCTTGAACGGACAAAACGTCGCAACGGTCGTGGCCAGCGCGCCGTTCCCGAACCACTACATCTCCGCGCAATTCCGCGCCGCGGTGAAAACCATCGCGATCCGCCAGCAGCTCAAGCTCGCACGGCAGACCATCTTCATCGAATTCGGCGGCTGGGATCACCATGCCGAACTGTTGGAGAATCACGGCAACATGCTCGCGGTGCTCGATGCCGCGCTCTACGCCTTCCAAAGCTGCCTCGAGACCCTCGGCCTGGCCAACGAAGTGATCACCTTCACCGCCTCCGATTTCGGGCGCACCTTGCGCTCGAACGGCCAGGGCACCGACCATGCATGGTCGGGCAACCAGCTCGTGATGGGCGGCCCCGTTCTGGGCGGCCAGATCCGCGGCAGCTATCCCTCGCTGGTCATCGACGGGCCGGACGACATCGGCCGCGGCGGACGCATTTTCCCGAAACTCTCCGCCGACGAGTACTTCTGCGAGCTGCTCCGCTGGTTCGGGGTGACGGCGGGAGACATGGACAACGTGCTGCCTAACATCCGGAACTTTTACGATCCCGCAAGCGCGGCGAATCCGGTAGGCTTCCTGGTTTGAAGCGGGTCCGAAAATCCGCTGGCATCACCGCTTTGCATGGTTACCCTCGCGGTACCCATGAGCTCTGCAAAACCCGGCAAGCTCTCCCTGTGGGAGACACCCCATGCTTCTGACAGACATCCGGTGACGGACGCCCGCGGACTTCCTTGCCACCTCCCCGACCCATGGTGGCCATGAACCGGAAGCGAGCCGCCACCGTTGCCGTCGTGCTACTCGCGGCAGCCGGGCTCTTGCTCTGGCTGGGCTCCCGGAACGAGCCGCAGGCACCCCCTCCGCCCGCATCCCCGCGGACGAAGAGCCGGATCGAGTTCCCCGCACCACCCCGACCGAGCGCTGCCGAAGCGATCCTCGAAGGATACGGCGATCCCGCCTCCCCGCCGATCGAGGACCTCCGGAAGATCCACCGCGTGATCACCGGCTACTTCTCGGTGGTAAAGGATGGCAGCCGCAATCCCATCGGCGGAAATCCCGATCTCGCCGCCGCGCTTCGCGGGGACAACCCGAACCACGAGGTTTTTGTTAGAGAGGGCCATCCGGTCTTCGGCTTGGACGGCATGATCATCGACCGCTGGGGTTCCGCGATCGTCGTTCACCCGGAGGCCTACCGGCAGCTAGGCCTGCGTTCTGCCGGCCCGGACCAATCCCCCTACACCGCGGACGATCTCGTTCTCAGCCCGTCCGGAGTGCCGAAGCAGGCCGATTGAAGTGGTTTTCCAACCCCCTTGCGGAAGGCAATCCACCGCCACACTTTCGCAAGCCCGCGGGAGCGGGAGCAGACTTGGCCGCCTATCGTCACGGCATGTCCGGAACAATCCATTCACGGCCCGCCGGTCCCGCCTATCGCCTGCAGGCACCCACCCCGCGGCTGCTCAATCTCCTCTGCCAACTCGGCGAGGGAACCATGGTCCTGCGCCAGGACGGACTCAGCCTGGCGAAGACCGGCTGCTTCGGCCTCTGCGTGGCGGACGGGCAAGGCGGCTGGCACCTCCTGCGCGATGCCATCAGCGGTCTGGAAGCCGACCTCCAGCGCGCCCACCACGTTTATCTTCTTCCCGACCCCGACGACGGCATTCCGGTCTTCGCCACCGCAAGCCCGGGCGGCGAGATCGATCTCTCCGTCCGCCTGGAGAACCAACGCTGGGACTCGCGGATCATCCGTTCGATCATCGGCGGCTTCCACGGCGTCCCCGTGGAACCCCGCGAGGGCCGCAGCCTCCGCGCCGGAGCTTGGCTCGATGACTGGAGCAGCACTTCCCCGGCAACCGGCGGAATCCGCTGGGAAATCCTCGCCGCACTCGATGGCTGCCGCTGCCTGGAAGTGGAAGTCCGCTCGGGAATGCATCGCGCGACCGCCGCCTTCCGGCCAGCGTTCATGGATTCGGAAGGCGCGGTCCTCCGGATCTCGGATCTCGCGCGGAAGAACGTGGTCTTCGCGGATGCCGGTGCTCCCGGCTTCCGCTGGACGAGCCTGGCCCCCGGCCACCTCAAGATCCGGGCCGAAACCCCGCAACGTGCCGGACATCTCGGGATCGCGGCACCGGCGGCATGAGCGGGCTTATCGTTTGACCTTCTTCGCCGCTTCCCACGCATCGTCCATCTCCGACGCACTCGCCTGTTCGAGGCTTTTTCCTTCCGCCTTCAAGCGCCGCTCCATCTCGTCGAAGCGCCGTTCGAATTTCTCGTTCGCCGCGGCCATCACCACTTCGGGATCCAGCTTGCGGAACCGCGCCAGGTTCACGACCGAAAACAGAAGATCGCCGAGTT
>CAMLOZ010000544.1 GCA_946481625.1 uncultured Haloferula sp.
CGCGTGTATCCGAAAGCTGGGCTCGTTCGCTCGTTAGGATCGCGATCGAATGGTGCGGGATCATACCTTTCATCCAGGCCACATCCTCCACCGAGCGCTGACTGCGGACCAACCCCAACGCAAGCCCGAACACCGCAACGCAGGTTCCGACGATCAGAGCGTTCAATTTCCGATGCTGATACATCCCATGCATGAACGCCATCATCAGCAGCGCCATCGTGGCCCCCATTATGATGGCCATGTATACCCGAGTCTCGCTGAGGAAGACGTGATCGAAGGAGTAGGTATTGAGATACATCAGTCCGAACATCACGACAGTCGAAACTCCGATCATAAACACGAATTTCGGGTATGCTTTCATGATTGGTGAGAGGAACGCCAGCGTCCCCATGAATTTTCAGTCGGTCCAGATCCGGGCAACCGATATTATCTCCGGAGGTTGTAACGGCTAAAATTTGCCGCGGGCCTTAGTCGGGTGGAGCGTTGGGGATGCTACTGGCCGCACCGCAAAATCCGACCCTGCCGACGGAAGCTCCGGAGGGTTTCGAAGAAATGCAAACGATTCTGATCGCCGAGGCCCCCGAGGACCTCCGCTGGTTGGAGGGCAGATCTTACCCTCTTTTCCGTTCGGTGTCCTGTCACGGTCTTTCGATCTATATCATGCCTCCGACCGATAGCGCGTGGCCTGCGACCTTCCGCGAAGCTTCGATTGTCGAAGGGATCGCGCCGCGTGTTTTCATCGAATCCTGGGAGCGACATGTGGAAGCAGCTCCTGCCTCGTCGGGAGTCGACTGGATCTACCGCGACCGGTAACTACCGGTTTGGACAGAGCCAAGACTGCAGCCCGCTCCGTCTTCGCTGTCCTCACCTTGCCGACGAAGGCTCGCGAGCAGGCAGCCCCCGACATGACCTCTGACGGCACCCGGGTGCACGACAATCGAGCGTCCACAGGTGAATTTAGCGAAAAGATATCTTCAGGACCTCGCTTGCGCCGACAACTCCGGCGGCGGTCCGGGGCAGAGGCGGACGATAGGCACGGATAAGGCCGGGGGTTGACGGAAGGTCGCGAGACGAGCTTCTGCGGCCCAGTGGCTCCGCGCTCCGGAGATCCGCCAAAACGAAACGGCCCGCAGGATGAGTGCGGGCCGTTTCAGTCAAAGGTGGCGGAGAGAGAGGGATTGCCCTCAGGGCTATGCCAGTTTGCGGCTGCGCCGGGGAGATTGTCGTCGCGAAGCTCCTTCCTGCGTTCGAACCCGGTCTCGCTTCGCTCGAGGGGTTCTCATCCCTCTCCCTCCGCTGGCGACTGCGGTCCGCCAAAACGAAACGGCCCGCAGGATGAGTGCGGGCCGTTTCGTTTAAAGGTGGCGGAGAGAGAGGGATTCGAACCCTCGGTGAGTTTTACCCCACGTTCGATTTCGAGTCGAGTGCCTTAAACCGAGCTCAGCCATCTCTCCTTTAGCGGCTGGGGGCGGGAAATTAGCAAGGACTCCCGCCTTGTAAAGCCTCCGCTGCAGGGATTCGGCGCAATCACTCTTCTTCCGGCGCGACGGTGACGGCGAGGGAGGCGGGCTTTTCCTCGGTGGCTTGGCCGGAGACCGCGGCAGGCGCGGGAACGGGCGGGGCTTTCGGGAAGGTGAAGCTCTCCACGCGGCTGCGGCGCATGGCCTCGCGCGAGATGAAGTCCACAAGGGTTCCGGAAAAGAGCACGGCGCAGGCGGCGAGGCCCATGCCGATCACCCACCAGCGTTCGCTCACGCGCGAGCGGCCGTAAGAGGCCTCGCAATCCACCGCCTGCCGGAGCTTGGGCGGGGCGGCACGGCGCGCGGAAGGCGGCAGCACCTCGAAGGCGGGGTGCACCACCGGGTTCTCCAAGGCCATGTCCGGGATCGGGAGTTCCACGGGCACATCGGCTTTCGGGGCGGTGCGAGATGGAAAGGGAATATCGGCCCGACCGGCGAAGCAGTCGAAATCCTCCGCCGGCAAGCCTTCAACCGGGAATTCGCCGGCCCCGAGCAGGACCTTTCGGACCTCCGTGACGGCGACGAAGTCCTCGAAGGGCACGGAAACCGCCGGTTCATCGCCATTCGGGGTGACCGGCAGGGGGCGGAGGCTTTCGGGAAGAATCATAGTCGGGACAACTATTTGCCGTCAGGTGTACCCTCCGCGATCACGTAGGGTCAATAATCATTTTTTCTTAAATAATAGGACTCCTTTTCCAAAAAAGACCTGACGCCCTCGCGGGGGCGGTGTTTGGATCGGCGTCATGCATGCCTCCGTTGTCATGACCGTTCTCGCTGCCGACCGTCCCGGCCTTGTCAGCGCCCTGTCCGAGACCATCGCCGCGCATGGCGGGAGCTGGCAGGAGAGCCGGATGGCGCGGCTTGCGGGTCAATTCGCGGGGATCCTGCGGGTGGAATGCCCGGCGGGAGAAACGGAGGCGCTCTTGAAGGCGCTCGCGGGTCTGGAAAGCCAGGGCATCGCCGTGCAAGCGCGGAAGGAGGAAGTCGCGGCCCTTCCCGAACGGGAGACGCTGGGCATCGACATCATGGGCAACGACCGGCCCGGGATCATCCGCGAGCTCTCCGCCGCGATCGCCGGCGCGGGCGGAAACGTGGAGGACCTTTCGACCTCGCTGGAAAGCGCTCCGATGGCCGGACACCCGATCTTCCATGCGAAGGGAATCGTTTCGCTGGGGGCAGATGGAAATCCCGCGACGCTGATTGCGGCCATCGAGAAGATCGGGCCGGATCTGTCGGTCACGGTGGATCGCTAGGGTTCCTCGAAACAGGGCTGAATCCGGGAGTTGAACCGGCGTGGCTTCAGCCTATGCTGCGCGCCGGAGCATGGAAGACGACCTGATCGAACTTATCCGAACCGAGATCCTGGACACGGCGGAGCCTATCGGTTCGCAGAGCGACCTCTTCGCGGCAGGACTCGATTCGATGGGCATCATGCAGCTTCTCCTGGCCATCGAGGAGCGGTTCGGGGTCGCCATCGACCCGGCGGACCTGTCGCGGGACAACTTCTCGACCGCGGAGAAAATCGCCGCGCTCGTGGCGGAAAAGAAGATCGCGGCCAGCCACTGACTTCCCACCGTGCCGGCCGTCGATTCCCCATTGCCGCCGCTCCGCGCCACCCGCAGCGACGGGTTCCTCTTGACCAGGTCTTCACTA
>CAMLOZ010000545.1 GCA_946481625.1 uncultured Haloferula sp.
TGCGATCCGGCCTCACGCGCGGATTTTCAAGCCGTCGTAAGCGACCTGCACGCCAGAGGGCAGGATCGCTTCCAGCTCGGCATGGGGATTCTCGTGGCTGAGATGGGTCAGCCAGGCTTGCGGGACACCGCATTCCGCGATGACCGCGAGCGCCTCCTCGGTCGAGAGATGGGTCGGGTGCGGTTGCTCGCGGAGGGCATCGATGATCAGGATGTCCGCCCCTTCCAATACGCGCATGGTCCCCGGTGGAACGTGCTTCACGTCCGGGATATACGCCACACGGGGACCGCGGGGCGGCTCGAAAAGGAAGCCGACGGTATCCGCATTCGCGTGTTGTACCGGCAGGGGGACGATGCGGAGGTCGCCGACCGTGAAGGCCCCTTCGATGATCTGCGGGTCGGGCTTGATGTAGCCGCGGAAGACGTTCTCGGTCGAAAATGCCCAGCCGAACATCCGCCTCAGCACCTCCATCGTGTCCGGGGTGGCGTGCAGGGGCAGGGGGGATTCGCGGTGCCAGCAGAAGGCGCGCAGTTCGTCGAAGCCGACCACGTGATCGACGTGCGCGTGGGTGTAAATCACGGCATCGACCTTCGTCAGCCCTTCCCGGAGCGCCTGGGCGCGCAGGTCCGGGCCGGAATCGACCAGCACCGAGATGTCCCCGCAGCGGACGTGGACGGAGGAGCGGGTCCGCTTGTCCCGAGGATCCTGCGAGTGGCAAACCCGGCAGGGGCAACCGATCACGGGCACGCCCACCGAGGTCCCGGTGCCGAGAAAGGTCAGTTCAAAATCCGCCGCCATGAATTCTCCCGGGGAAGATTGGCACCTGCCCGGGCGGGGGCAACGGCAAATGAAACGGAACGGCGGGGACGGTCGATTGCGGCGACTGATCAGGCATCATTTGGCCGTCAAACCCAGATCCTCCACGCTTCCGACAAGCTCGACATTGCCCTCGATGTCCACAACCACCTGTCCTTCCTGAAACAACAATGTCCCCTCCAACGCATTGCCGGTGGAGCGATATGTCGCAATATCATCCTTCACGTTGAGTGTGGACTTCTGGGCGTCGCAGAGAAACCGGCATGGGGCAAGCAAGCGTACCTCGGCGATCACCTGACCTTTCGATTCGATGCGAAGCACCCGCTCTTTGCGTGGTTGCTTGTCTGCGGCGATTGCAACGGTGCCGGCGGCGGCTGCAAGCAGGGCGGCGGCGATAGATAATGTACGCGATGGTTTCATGGGCGTCTTTTGGGTTCGGGGGGATGTGTGACGAGGCTGAGCTTCGCAGATAGTCGGCAAAAATGGAGGGCGATCAAGCCTCGGATAGCCATCAGGGTTGCAAGATACCCCGCGGCACCCACCCGACCGTGCGCGCGGGAATCACCCGGAACCCGGCGGGTGGCCGGACCGCCCGCGATTGACTCGTCCCTCGGCTCTTGCATCATGCCCGCGCCGCGGCAAAGCCAATGCTGACCCTGCTCAAAATCCGCAATCTCGCGCTCGTCGATGAACTCGTTTGGGAACTTGGTCCCGGCCTCGTGGGCGTGACCGGGGAAACCGGAGCGGGGAAGTCCGTCATCGTCGGAGCCCTGAAACTCGTGCTCGGCGAACGCGCCGACAAGTCATTGATCCGAACCGGCGAGGAAACCTGCACGGTGGAGGCCGTGTTCGAACTCGCCGATTCCGCAGAGATCGATGCCGCGCTGGCGGAGGGCGGGCTGGATCCCTGCGAGGATGGCTCGCTGATCGTGCGTCGCGTGATCGGGCAGAGCGCGAACCGGCAGTTCGTGAACGATTCGCCCGTCACGCTCGGACTGTTGAAGCGGCTCGGCGAGCACCTCGTGGACCTCCACGGCCCGCATGACCACCAGTCGCTGCTTTCGACCGAGCGCCAGCTTTCGATGTTGGATGCCTATGCGGGCAGCGACGGCTCGCTGGATGCCTACCGCGCCGCGTGGCGGGCATGGCGGGACAAGGAGGCGGAATTGGAAGATCTGCGCCAGGCCGAGACCGCGGGTACGCAGGAACTCGAACTGCTGCGCCATCAGGTGACGGAAATCGATGCCGCGCAACTGAAGCCGGAGGAAGAAGACGAGATCGCCGACCGCTACCGCCGCGCGAGCAATGCGAGCCGTCTGGTGGAGCTTTCCAGTGCCGCCGCCGCCGCGCTGGGCGAGGATGAAGCGGGCGTGCTCAAGCGCCTGCTGGAGGTCCAACGCCTGGTCCGCGATCTGGAGAAGCTCGATCCCAGCATTCGCGAACGCACCCAGGGATTGGAAGGCGCGGTGATGGAACTGCAGGAACTGGAGCGTTCGCTGGCCGATTACGCCGAGGATCTCGACATCGATCCGGCGGAAGCCGCGCGTCTGGAAGACCGGGTGAATCTTTTCGAAACGCTCAAGCGGAAGTATGGCGGCGACCTCGTGGCGGTCCTCGCCCACCGCGACCGGGCCGCGGCCCGCCTCGATGCCGTGGAGAACCGGGGCGAGCGTCTGGAACAGCTCGCGGCCGAAGCGGCACAACTGCGCGAAGCCACCGACAAGGCCGGGCTCGCGCTCTCCGCCAAGCGCAAGAAAGCCGCCCCGAAACTGGCGAAGGAAATTGCCGCGCAGTTGAAGGACCTCGGCTTCAAGCAGTCCTCCTTCGAACTCAAGGTGACCTCTAACAAGGAACCGGCCGCTTCCGGGCTGGAAGGCATCGACTTCCTCTTCGGCCCGAACCCCGGCGAGCCGCTCCAGCCGCTCCGCCAGATCGCTTCCAGCGGCGAGATCAGCCGCGTGATGCTCGCCGTGAAGAGCGCCTTGGCCGACCAAGACGCCACGCCGCTGATGGTCTTCGACGAGATCGACGCCAACGTCGGCGGCGAGATCGCACGCGCCGTGGGCAAGAAGATGGCGACGCTCGGTGCGCGGCACCAGGTCGTGGCGATCACGCACTTCCCGCAGGTAGCGGCGCTGGCGGCGCGGCACTACGTGGTCGAAAAGGAAGTTGCCGGCGGCCGGACCCGTTCGCGGATGTTCCCGGTAAACGGCGAAGGCCGCATCTCCGAACTCGTCCGCATGCTCGGCGGGGGAGGGGATTCCGCGCGTGCGATGGCCGCGAGTCTGCTGGGGGACGTTTGACTTGATCGGACCGGGCAGGGATAGTTCCGCCATGGTCGTGAAACTGGA
>CAMLOZ010000546.1 GCA_946481625.1 uncultured Haloferula sp.
CTGGATCGCGGCGGGCGGCGTGCGGGCCACGAGTTTCGCGCCGAGATACAGGGAGCCGAAGCAGGCCATGCTGCCGGCGAGGGCGAGGCCGGTGTTCCAGCCCTGCATCACCCAATTCTTCGGAAGCAAGGCACGCGACAACAAGGCGACGCCCACGGCCGCGATACCGAGGAGGGGCGCCGCGAGGAGGGCCGGCTTCTCGAAGCGGTCGGGCATGAAGGGCTCGAGCAAGCGGATCAGGCAGGCCATCGAGCCGGTGCTGCCGATCATGAGGATCAGCAGCCAGGTCAGGGACAACTTGGGGCGGAGGAAATTGAGGCGTCCGCCGCGGTTCGACCGGTCGAGGAGATCCTGCACCGTCTTGATCCCCAGACAGGTGGTGAGCCGCCGCGCCTCGAAGGAGCGTGACTTTGCCTGGCGGGTGCGACGCTCGGTGGAGAGCTTGCGGATGCGGATGCGGGCGTAAACCGCAAGGGCATCTTGCTTCTCCCCGCCGCTGGCGGCAAGCGCGGTGGCCCAAGCGCCCGGCTCGAGTTGGTCGCGGAGGATTTCCTGACCCACGCGCTCGGCGATTTCACGGTCGAGCTGGATCTCCGGGGCCACGAGCTTGTGGACCGCGGCGGCAAGGGTGAAGGTCTTCATGCCCGGGAGGAGTGGGAATAGCCCGCGCGACGACGGCGAGCGAGCAGCAGGAAACCGACGCCGGAGATCAGGCAGATCGCGCTGGAAGGCTCCGGCACGGAGGCCACGGCAGCGCCCTGGATGGAATTCTGCATGTGGTTCGCGAGAAAGCTTTCGAGCGTTCCGTTCAGCGAGGCGGTCGAGCTGCTTCCGTCGATGCCATTGACTTCACCACCGACCACGTTGGAGGCGAAATAGCTGGCGATCGTATTCGCGCGGTTGCCCAGTGCGATCGAATTGATGATGTCGACACCGGACGTTAGAGCATCATCGCGGGCATCCTGATCGCCGGAGGGATTCGCGAACAGTGGCAGGGCGGTCGCGGCGATCTCCACGATCTGCACCTCGCTTTCGAAGCCGTTGGAAGCGGTATCCCTTCCGAAACCATAGGATGCGGCGCCGGTTTCCGTGCCGAAGTGACCGGTGGCGTAGTCCAGTGCCGCGCCGATGGACGGCGAGCCGGGGCTGAAGGGCCGCGACAGGACCGTGACCAGATCCGCGAACTGCCGGGCCTCCGTCGCATTGCCGATCATCATCCAGGGAATGCCCACGGTCTGCGTGAAGGCATTCCCGTAGAAAACGAGGGAAACGGCGATTGCCCCGCGTTCGCCCGATTCAATGGAATCAAGGACCTGGGAACTTGTCATGGCGGCGGCATAGCCGTCCATGAGGCGGTTGAACTGCGTGTTATTGATGCCTCCCTGGGTCACATCGACCAGGAGGAGAAGTTCGCTGTCCACGGCGGTGGCATCGGCCCGCGTCGGGAATCCGGCCAAAGCGATGCCAAGGCACATCGCAAGGAGAAACCGGATTCGGGACGAAGAGCCGCGACTTGAGACGGTCGCATTCTTCATGGGTAGTCTGGGGTGAGAGCGGCGACACAAAAACTTAAGCTTGCTAAACCGTCAAGAACTTTTAAAAATTTAGCATGCTTAACCCAAAGGAGGTTTCAAAAACGCCGTTGTCCTCGCGTCTTGCCTTGGGCGTTGCGCTGCTCCTGGCAGGTTCCTTCGGCGTGACCGTGGCCGTGCTGGTGCCACGTCATCAGAAACTTCCGCAGGTGACGGGCGCAATGCCGGGCGGTGTCGGCGCCACATCGAAATCCCCGTCAACCGGGGAAACCCCGGCTCCTTCCACCGATGAACTTGTAAAATTCTGTTCAGGCCACGTGAACGGCCGCCGGACCTTTGTGGTCTTCAAGCGCGGGACCTGCGTGGTGGTGAACGAGCCCTGCGAGGATCCGCTGGCGACCGCGCGGAAGACCTTGGCCGCGTGTTCCGATCCGAACACGCCTTTTATTCCCGAGCCGACGGCGGAGGGCGACCTGATCGTGAGCTTCAAGGAACCGGTGTTCCAACGCTTCACGCGCGGTGAACTGGCCAGTCTTGCTCCGGTCCTGGAGCGACTGGCCCCGGCCCTGCTGAGCCCGGCGGAAAGCGCGGCGGCGGGAAGCAACTGGACTCCGCCGGATCTGGCCAAGGCCGGTCTGCTGGCGCGGCGCCGGATGCTCGAGGACGCTTCGCATGCCGTGGCCGTGAAGGTTATCCGCGCGAAGAACCGGGAAACGGCTTCGCGTTGATCGGGCGGAGCGGGGCGGAACCATCGCCCAAGTAGCAGCCCGCGCGATAAAAGGCCCAGAGGGCGAAAGCCTGCACGACGTGGAAGAGGTCGTTGTGATTGAAGCAATCTGTTAGACCGCGCTGCGATTGCTGGATCACGGCGGCCATGAACGAAAGACCGATGCCCGCGAGCATCGGGCCGCGCCACGACCGTCGACCGGTCACCGCTGCAAAAGTCCATGCGAGCATCGCCGAACCGTAGTCCGCGATCGCGACGACGAACGCAGGCATCAAGGTAACCAAGGTGCAGGAGATCGCGAGCTTGGCGGCCAACAGGAAGCGCCATGTCCCGGCTCCCCGCGGCAGGAACTCGCGGAGCAGGCTCATGCCCATGGCGAAACCGAGGCCGCAGATGATCCACAATACGCCGCGCCACCACCAGGCTTCGACCGTGACCGGGACTTCCGGCGCGAAACCGTGGTAGAAGGCTCCGGCGAATGCCGATGCGGCCATGAGCGCAAGAGCGGCGATCCACCATGTGCGGGCGGGAGAGGGCGAGGCCGTGTCCCGCAAGCGGAGCGCGAGCCATGCGCCGAGGCCCGCCAGCAGAAGATCTGTCAGGAAGGTCGCCGGTTCGTGAAGGGTCATGGCGCGGCGAAGAGATCACGGTGATGCCGCCACCATTCGCTTTGGAAGCGCCCTTCGGGATCGTGCCGCTCCTTCGCGCGGAGGAAGTCGCGGAAGCCGGGATAGGCTCGCTCGAGTTGTGCGCGGTTCGCCCAGCGGTGGTAGGTGAGGAAGAAGCTGCCCCCGAGGGACAGCGCGAGATCGATGAGTCCTCGGAAGGCGGCGGCGGAGCGAGCAACGCCTTCCGCGTGATGCTCGGTGTGGAGGTTGAAGATCACGCAGGCATAGCGCTCTCGCGCC